>NZ_BTTP01000019.1:0-42220 GCF_036246225.1 Lacticaseibacillus salsurivasis | reverse complement strand
CTTCAATCACCACAATCGCTCAGCACAAAGAAACGGCCTCACCCCTGATGAATACTGGAGTGAAGCCGTTTAGAAACAGACAAAACTTTATATTATTTCATCTGTCAACTTGACAGGGCCAAGTGCAGATTCGGGCCTCTTTTTGTTTTAGTGACCCCCAAGGATAATCTGATGCTACATCAGCACGCAACCAAATCGTTACTGTTATCAAGCGGGTGGCGGCGGTGGGCGGAGCTTGGCGGGGGTCTGGCAGTGAAACGATTAGCGACCGGAAGACCGGCACGCTTTTTGTGCAGGGCTTCCCAGAGCTAATCGCGGCAGTTTTGAAGACGCACTGGAGCGCTAGCGACTGCGGCTTCAAAACTAGGTCCGAGACCGGTTTTCGGCTCGGACCGGCTGCACCGCCAGCACCCCCGGCCAAGCGGAGCCCACCGCCGCCGCCCGCGCCTGTCTCCACAAAAAAACACGACTTTGATTTCAAAGTCGTGCTTCGCCGCATTTAACTCCGGGCTTTCTTCGGTTCCAAGCGCCGCTGCACGGCGCCCAGCACGAGATCGGCGATGATGGCCATCAAGGCCGTCGGGAGCGCGCCGGCGAGGATAATGGCGCCGCCGTTGGTCGCGTTGGTGCCGCGGACGATAATGTCGCCTAGGCCGCCGGCGCCAACAAAGGCCCCAATAGCAGTGATGCCGATGGCGACCACTAAGGCATTACGGATGCCTGCCATGATAACGGACAAGGACAGCGGAATTTCCACCATGTAGAGGCGCTGGAAACTCGTCATCCCCATCCCCTTGGCCGAGTCAATCACATTGGGATCGACGCTGGCCATACCGGTGTAGGTGTTTTTGATAATCGGCAGTAGCGAGTAGAGGAATACCGTCACAATCACGGTATTCACCCCCAGGCCCAGCCCCAGCATGATAATCGACAACATCGCCAAACTCGGAATGGTCTGAATGACATTGGCGATGCCGATAATGGTGCTGGATAATTTGCGATTCCGGGCGATGAACAACCCAATCGGAATGCCGATCACAGCCGCAATCAGCACGCCGTAGATCGAAATCAGAAAATGGCGAGTGAATTGACTCAACACATAAGCGCCATTCTCGCTCATGTAGTACCAGAACTGTTGCCAGGTATTCATATCAGCCATTACTGTTCACCTCCCCGAAAATAGTTATGTTTCTCTAAGAACTCGCGGGCCACCACTGATGGCTCTTTCAGCTGATCATCCACCTGGTAATTCAAATCTTGCATGGTCTTCAGGCTGATTTTGCCATCTAGCCGGTGCAGCAATGGTTTCAGCTTCGGGTAGCGTTTCAATAGGCTGTCATTGACCACGAGCGACGCATCATATGGCGGGAAGAAGTTTTTGTCATCCTTCAGCACCGTCAAATTGTAGCTGCGAATGCGGCCATCCGTGGAATAACCCAGCACGGTCTGCATTTTGCCGGCTTCCACGGCGTCATACACCAACCCGATTTGCATCGGGTAAACACGTTTGAAATCAAAGCCATAGGCCTGGCCGAAGTCGGGATAGCCATCGCCTTTGCGGTTCATCCAGGAGCTATCCACCCCGGCATTCATGGTAGGCGCCAGCGGTTTGAGCTGACTGATGGTTTGAACATTGTGGGCCTTGGCAAATTCCTTGGTCACCATGAAGGCATAAGTATCCGCAAAGCCATAAGTCGGGTACCAAGTCTGGTGATACTTCTGCTTGAACACGCGTTTCACGATCGCGCCGGCCTTTTTTGGATCTTTTTCAACTGGCAAATTCAGCGTACCGGTCAGGTCAGTGCCGGTGTAGCGCGTCGCCGCAATATCGGCATCACCGCGAATCATCGCCTGATGGGTCACCGTCGTTGAACCGAGGTTGGACACTAGCGTGGTTGGCATGCCAGTTTCATGCGTGATGAGCTCAGCCAACATGTTGGCCATGATGCTGCTTTCCGTTGAGCTCAACGCCGCGATGCGCACGGTGCCTTTTTGCGTGCCAGCAATCCCAGGAAAGCCGCAGCCGGTCAGTAGTAGCAGGGACCCAATTAACGCGAGTGATGCTTGCCACCATCGTTTCATTGGCCCACCTCCTCACGCCCAGTGTGCGGGGTCAGCCGCTTCTCCAAGCGGCCTAAGGCATAGTCCACCAAAAGCGCCAGCAGCGTAACCGGAATGGTGCCGCCGATAATCAGATCCGGCTGGAACAAATTCAGGCCGTTGAAAATCAAATCCCCTAAGCCGCCGGCCCCGATGTAGGAGGCCAAGGTCGCCCAGGCAATCACGTACACTGCCGACAAACGAATGCCCGCCATGATGACTGGCATCGCCATGGGAATTTCCACCTGGAAAATCGACTGCAATGGGGTCATGCCCATGCCCTTCGCCGAATCCTTCAACGTTGGCGAAACGTCTTCCATACCGATATACGTGTTGCGCAAAATCGGGAGCAACGAATAAATGAACAACGCCACAATCGCTGGCACTTGCCCAATCCCAAACAAGGGAATCATCAAAGCCAGCAGGGCCAAACTCGGCACGGTTTGCAACATGCTAGCAATGGCAATCACGACTTTGGCCGTCCGCGGAAAGCGGGTCAAGGCAATGCCCAGCGGCACTGCTACCAGAATCCCTAAACCTAGGGCAATCGCTGAGATATACAACTGCTCCCAGGTTTTGACGACCAGTTCAGTACCATGCGCCGCCAAAAAGCTACTCATTGACGCCGCCTCCCTCCGCTGGTTCTTGATCGACCGGTGCCGGGTTACTTGCTTCGCCGTTGTCATTATCGCCGCCCCAAATGGTGTCATAAACCATGTCCACCAAGGACGCCCGGGTGACAATGCCGCGCAGCTTGTTGTCGGCGTCCACCACCGGCACATACTTGAGGCCGCGCTTCAGGATCCGGTCGACACTGTCACGCAGCAAAGCCGTTTCTTGCACATAGAACAATTTGGTTTGCATGATGTCGGCCACAGCGGTGGATTTTTGATACTGATGAGTCAGCGATTCCACATCGATGAAGCCCTTCAGATAGCCGTTGTCATCCACCACCAGCAAGGTATCAACCCGGTGCTTGCGCATCAGCGCGATGGCTTCCGGCAGGGACTTGCCTGGGGTGATCACGGCGGGGTTCTTGAGCATAATTGCGCCCACCGTGGTGACATCGGCCCGCGCTTGAATCAGCCGTTCTTCGCCAATCAAATCCCGGACAAATTGGTTGGCCGGGTGCTGCAGCAATTCCGCTGGGGTGGCATTTTGAATGATGTGGCCGCCGTCCATCACCACGATTTTAGTGGCGAGCTTGAGCGCCTCATCCATGTCATGGGTGACAAAGACCACCGTTTTACCGAGCTTTTCCTGCAGCGACTTCACCAGCTCCTGGAGGCTTTCACGCGTGATTGGGTCCAGCGCGCCAAAGGGTTCATCCATCAAAATCAGATCCTGATCCGCAGCCAGCGCCCGAATCACGCCGATGCGCTGCTGCTGCCCGCCAGACAGTTCGGCCGGATAACGGTCGAGATAGTCCACCGGTAGCTCCACCATTTTGATGAGGGATTCCGCCTTGGCGCGGCGCTTGGCTTCCGGCCACTTCAAGAGTTTCGGCACCAGCGTGATGTTTTCATACAGCGTCATATGCGGCATCAGGCCAATGTTCTGAATCACATAACCGATTTGCCGGCGCAATTTGACCGGATCTTTCTTGTGGATATCTTCACCATTGAATAAAATCTGGCCTCCGGTAGGCTCCAGCATGCGATTGATCATGCGCATGGTGGTGGTCTTCCCTGAACCACTGGTCCCAATCAAGCACACAAAATCGCCGCGCTCGATGGTTAAATTGATGTGTTCCACGGCCACGTTGCCACCGCGGTACACCTTGTTGACGTCCAGATATTGGACGATTGGTTGAGCAGTTGCCATTTTCCATCCTCCTTTACCTTCACGCCTCCATGATAACACACCGCCTTTGCCGGTTTTGTATCTGGACTGTTAGTGAATAGTCTGCTCACCATTATAGTGAGCGCTTTCTTATGGCGGTATAATAAGGGCATCAATGGAGTCGTTATCGTTTCCTAGCGAGGAGGGATACGTGATGGATAATTTGAAAGCAGCTTATCGTCAGCCGTATTTTTTAACCCTGTCTGACCCACCAGCCTTGCTGAATGGGCGCGGTTTAAGTGTGAACACCTTGCACGTGGCTGATCAGACCTTCCCGGATCAAGGGACCTTCGCCAAGCTGATGCGCTCGCGCGTAACCGCTACTTTGGCCGACCAGACGCTGACCATCACGGCCCGCGGCGCAGCGCCGTTAACGCTTGCTTTAACGCAGCTTGACGTGTTCCTGACCAAAATCAATATGGATAAACGCGCCCCGTGGTTGTGGACCCATGTCGCGTATGCGACTGGCCTGCATGTGCTGGCCCCAGATTACGATTTTTATCTCGCGGTCCCTGGTGGGCTAGCGGCCCAATTTCTGGTGCGGCAGCCTGGCCAGCTACCCATCGTTGATGCGTTGCACCTCGCTCAGCTGCCTGAAGCCAGCGATGAATATGCCTTTTCCAGCCAGCTGAAAGCCGAGACTTATGATCAGATGGTCGCTGGGACGCCGATTGCCTTTTTGGCCAACGACCGTCCAAGCTCGCTCCAATCGCCCCAGCTTTAACCACTTGCAGGCAGAGACGCAAAACAGCCACTTCATTGCGAAGTGGCTGTTTGCGTTCCCCCGAACTCAGCTTTAATTTGTAATTGATACTGGATCAAGCTGTTCCCCGTTGGACGCAATCACCTGGCGATACCAAGCAAACGAATCTTTCTTCAGCCGGCTGAGGTCGCCTGCGCCGGCATCGTTTTTGTTCACGTAAATGACGCCATAGCGCTTGTCCATTTGCCCGGTGCCAGCAGAAACCAAATCGATGATGCCCCAAGGCGTGTAACCGATGAGGTCCACCCCGTCTTGTTCGACTGCCAATTTCATCTGTTTGATGTGCGCCGCCAGATACTGGGTCCGATACGGATCATGCACCTGACCGTGCTCGACTGTGTCCCGCGCCCCAAAGCCGTTTTCGACAATGAATAGCGGTACGTGATAGCGGTCGGTGAACCAGTTCAGGCCGTAGCGTAGGCCGATGGGGTCGATGCCCCAGTCCCATTCCGACGTTTCAATTTTAGGGTTTTCGACGATGTGGTTGGCGCCGAGCGTCACATACGAGGCCGGCTCGTCAGCCCGCGCTGACACCGTTTCTGACCGGTAATAGGAAAAGCCAATATAGTCCACGGTGCCTTGCGCCAGCACATCCAGATCTTCCTGGGTGATATCCAGCCCAAAGTCTTGATTGCTTTGATAACATGCTAGCCAGTTTGGGTAGCGGCCGTTGACCTGGACGTCGACAAACCAGTAGTTCGCCTGCATCATGCGGGAAGCTTTAAACACATCTTGCGGCGCCGGGCTAGCCGGATACACCGGGCGCATGTTGACCATACACCCGATTTGGAAATTCGGGTTAATGCGGTGGCCAATTTGCACAGCCAAGGCACTGGCCACCAGTTCGTAGTGGCCAGCCTGGTACAGCAAGCGCTCCGCGTCTTCATCCGCTTGCGGCTTGATGCCGGAATTGGTCCACAGGTCATAGACATCGAGACTATTCTGGTTGTTGATTTCGTTGAAGGTCATCCAGTATTTCACCTTGTCGCGGTACCGGTTAAACACCACCTCGGCAAAATGGGTGAAGAACCCAATCAGCTGGCGCGACCGCCAGCCGCCATAGGCCTCAACGAGATGATACGGCATTTCAAAATGCGATAGCGTGATCACCGGCTGAATGCCTTGCGCTAGCAGCGCGTCGAACAGGTCATCATAAAACTGTAAGCCGGCCTCATTCGGCTGATCTTCATCGCCATTAGGGAAGATGCGGGTCCAGGCAATCGAGGTGCGGAAACACTTCAACCCCAATTCGCCCAGCAACTTCACGTCTTCGGGATAATGATGATAAAAATCGATTGCCGTATGGTTGGGGTAGTTTTGCCCTGGCAAGACCCCATCGGTAATCTGCCGCGGCACGCCATGCGCGCCCACGGTCATCACATCGGCAATCGACACCCCTTTGCCGCCGGCTTGCCAGGCACCTTCGAGTTGATGGGCCGCTACTGCGCCGCCCCAGAGAAAATCTTTCCGCAATCCCATAGACATAACCTCACTTTGCTTACAGTTTGATACTCTTGTCGCCTTGTTCTTCCAGCTGATACTGGTGATCCAAGGCTTTCACGAATGGATAATAAATGACCACACATAGCGCCACAGCAATCGTTTGCGTGACGGCGCCTTGCCAACCGGCTACAATAAAGCCAGAGAAGAAAAACGGCGTCGCCCATGGCGCTTGAATCCCTCGAAACATTGGCATAAAGCCGATCGACATGGCCAGGTACACCACCAGCACCGTCACAATCGGCGCCAAGGTGATTGGAATCAGCATCAGCGGATTGAAAATCACCGGCAGCCCGAAGATCAGCGGTTCGTTGATGTTGAAAATGGCCGGCACACTGGCGATTTTGGACATGGCTTTCATTCGCGAGGACCGGGCCACAATCAACATCGCAATCGCCAGGCCAATCGTGCACCCCGCCCCGCCAATCGTGGCAAACTGATCGAGCATTTGCACCGTCCCGAAGTTCCCGGTGTGGGCGGTCAACTTGCCGGCTTCAAACAAAGCTTGGTTTTTGTCGGCATTGGCATACAAAATCGGGTAAATCATGGAGTTGATGACCGTCGGATGAATCCCGAACCACCAGAGCAGCCCGTTTAACCCAGACACAATGATAATCGCGATCGGCGTGCCGATAATCCCTTGAATCGGCACTTGCAAAGCGGAGTAAATCATTTGCGGGAAGGAACCAGAAATCACGGTGCCGATGCCGTTAAGCACCAGCAGAATCACGGCGATGAAAAAGCCGGGAATTAAGGCACTAAAGGCCTTGCTGACCATTTCTGGTACGCTGTCTGGCATCTTAATCGTGATATTGCGATTCACACAGAAGCGAATCACTTCGACCGTGATGATGGAGGTAAAAATCGCGGTGATGACGCCTTGCGTCCCGGTCCAGTCGAAAGACATGACCTTTTCGACGACTTCGCCTTTCGGGCCGATGACGGTCTTAGGAATGACAATGACATAGGACACCAGCCCCAGCACCATCGCGGTGAGCTTGTCGAGGTCATATTGCTCGGCCAGCTTGTACGACATGGTGCCGGCGAACATCATCCCCATCATGTTAAACGTTGCGCGATAGGCGGGTGAAATGTAGTTCGCCCAGTTTTTCCCAAAAATGCCTGCCATGAAATCGGCGTACCCGGCAATTGGAAAATCAGTAATCAGCATAAAAATCGAGCCAATAATCGTTAATGGCATAATGGCAAAGAAGCCGGCTCGCAGGGCTTGGAAGTAGCGTTTATCAGTGACCTTGGACACTGTGGGCACTACGCTGTGCTCAACCCAAGTAGTAATTTTATCCATGCTTATTCTCCCCTTTCTTCCTCTTCAGGCTACCAAGGTGCAGTTGCTGATGTAAACGATAACGCGGACTTTGTTACAAACTCACAAAGGAATTGTTCAAAATAACGCTTTTAGCGATACTTTCTTTCACGGAGGCCCCTATGACGAATTTAATCACCACCCTTAAAAATCAATCCCAGCTCACCCGGAGCGAACAGGCCGTCGCCACTTGCATCTTAAAAGACCCAGCGGCGGTGCTGGACGCCTCAATCTATGACCTGGCAACTCAATGTCACACATCGCCGGCCACCATTACCCGCTTATGTAAAAAGTGTGCCACCAGCAACTTCCGTGACTTCAAAATTGAACTAGCGCAATGCTGCTCGCAGCTCGCCAGTGCCGGCCCTCACGTCAATGCCAACGTGCCGTTTTTGCCGACAGACAGTGATGCTGAAGTGGCTCGGAAAATTGCCAAGCTGTCCACCGAAACCATCGAGGAAACTGCTCAGGCAGTGGTGCCGGCCCAGCTGAAACAGGCCGTGGATTTGCTGCTAGGGGCCCGCACGATTTTCGGCATTGCAGTGAGCGGCAACTACATTCGTCTCCGCGACTTTCAGCTCAAACTGCTGAAAATCAATTACACGGTTAATCTGCTTGACCTGCAGGCAGAGCAATATTATCTGGCCTACCATGCCAACGAAAAAGACGTGGCGTTGATTATTTCCTACAGCGGTCGCACTGCCGAGGTGGTCAACGATGCCAAACTGTTTCGCCAAAATCACACCCCAATCATTGCCATCACCGCCGACCCGGAAAGTCCGCTAGCGCTGTACGCGCAAGTGGTGCTCACCGTGCCGATGAGCGAAACCGCCAAAATGAAAGTGTCGGATTTTTCCTCCCAAATCGCCATCAGCTATGTACTCAATACGCTTTACGCCTGCTTGTATAATCGTCACTTCGAGCGTAACTACCACGAACGCACCAGCACCCCCATCGCCCATTTCTAAGCACGCAAAAACGGCCTTCCCTCAGCGAGGAAAGGCCGTTTGCAAATGATCCTTAGAAGGCGTTAACGTCAACCTTGACCCCAGGGCCAAAGGTGGAAGTAACGGTCAAGCTTTGGATGTAAGTCCCTTTAGCAGACGCAGGGCGTGCCTTGAGGATGGTGTCGTTGAGGGCTTTGAAGTTCTCAACGAGCTTAGCATCATCAAAGGAAACCTTGCCGATTGGGGCGTGAACGATCCCAGCTTTGTCAGCGCGGTAAGCCACTTGGCCGGCCTTGACGTCGTTAACCGCTTTAGCGGTGTCCATCGTCACGGTGCCGGTCTTTGGGTTAGGCATCAAGCCCTTAGGCCCGAGGACCCGGCCCAAACGACCAACCTTCGCCATCATTGGTGGGGTAGCCACGGCAACGTCAAAGTCGAGCCAGCCGTCTTGAACCTTTTGGACCAAGTCGTCGGAGCCAACCAAGTCAGCGCCAGCTTCTTCAGCGGCCTTAGCCTGATCGCCTTCAGCGAAGACAATCACGCGTTGGGTCTTACCAGTCCCGTTTGGCAGCACGATGGCGCCACGGATCTGCTGGTCTGCTTGCTTAACGTCGATGTTCAGGTTGTAAGCAACTTCAACGGTTGCGTCGAACTTGGCAAAATCGATTTTTTTGACCAATGCCACTGCGTCATCTGGGGTGTAAGCTTTGCCAGCTTCAACCTGCTTGGCAGCGTCTTGGTACTTCTTTGCTTTCTTAGCCATTCTGGAATTTTCCTCCTTGCAAATGTGGTCAGCGGGCACTTGCCCTTCCACTTGATTCATTCAGCTTTCGCTGACAATCCGGACATGCATTAGCCTTCGACTTCGAAGCCCATGGAACGTGCTGTCCCTTCAACCATGCGCATCGCAGCTTCTACGTCTGCGGCGTTAAGGTCTTGCATCTTTGTTTCAGCAATCTGCTTCACTTGGTCCTTGGTTACCTTAGCCACCTTTTTGGTGTTAGGTTCGCCGGAGCCGTGTTCCACGCCGGCTGCCTTCTTCAGAAGAACAGCAGCTGGTGGGGTCTTGGTGATGAAGTCGAATGAACGATCTTCATACACGGTGATGACAACAGGGATCAGCATGCCATTTTGGTCTGCGGTCCGAGCGTTGAAATCCTTGGTGAAGCCCATGATGTTGATCCCAGCTTGGCCCAGTGCAGGGCCAACAGGGGGAGCTGGAGTTGCCTTCCCGCCAGGAATCTGGAGTTTAACGATGTTTGCTACTTTTTTAGCCACGAAACATAACCTCCTTAAGTCCGTGATGTGGTGATGATGGCCAGTCGATTTGGCCTCCCACGCGTATGCTCAAAACATACCTGAATAGGCTATCATGATTCAGCGCAAAACGCAATAGTTAACCAACTGGTGTGGTGAGATTTAGCGGCCGGGCCGGACAACCTCCGCGGAGAGGGGCTGGAACGTGGTGGCCAGCGCTTTGAGCCTCAAAGTGCGAGTCTCAAAGTCGCGGCTTGTTCTAAGCCGGTAGCCCACCGGCTAAGAACAATTTCACCACTGAGCCCCTCCCCGCTCCGGTTGCCCGGCCCTACAGTAGCGCTCACTTTACGATTAGTCTGACTGTAAGCTAATACTGTCTTGCCTCTGCTTATGAGTGTCTTTGAGCGTAAGCGCCATGTGCCACGCCACCTGATTACATTATTTGCCCCAGATAAATTGTTCGATGTCATGATCGACCAAGCGATTTTCATGGAGCAGGCTGTGGGCGGCACGGGGGCCACGGATGAGGACTTCGTGGTAGTCGGCCACTTGGTCTTGGGCAAGGTAGCGGATGGCGAAGCTGGAGTTGACACCGACGACGCCGTCATGGGCAGCGCCGGTGAAGAGATCGCCGGCGATGTTTAGCCAGCGCAGGTTGGCTGGCAAGGCCTGGCGGTGTGCTTGAAAGAAGTCGTAGACCGGTGCGGTTTGGCTGGGGCCGCTGGGCAGCAGTGGCCAGTTGCGGATGGCGTCGTTTTTGGCGACTTCTAGGTCGTTGTACGGGGCCGCGATGGACACCAAGGTGCGCACCGGGACCGGCGGTTGGCTGATGATGTACATCAAGGCGGTGATGCCACCCATGGAGTGCGCCACCAAGTTGATGGCAGCGAAGTCCGCCTGCTTTTGCAGCGCCACAACCACCGCTTGTAGGCCAGCCAGCTGGCGATCAGGGCGCAGGCGCTTTTGCGTAAACAGCACCTGCACCGCCACATGCGGGCCGAGTTGCAAGTGGCCGCGCAGTTGCACTCGGCCGTTGGGTTTGACGATGGCGACGACTTGTTTATCCATCACCAGGCGGCGCAGCATGTGACCGAAGGAAAAGCGGCTACCCCAATAGCCAGGCAAAAACACCGTCGGGACCTCATCCCCGACTGTCACTTGCCGGTGTTTTTGCGGGTGCCCGAGGTAATAAAAATCGGCTGCGGCAGCCAATACGGCACCGCAACCGATTAACATCAGCGCCAGCATCTTACAGCTTGTCGACCTGATCGTAATCAAGGTCGGCAGACACTTCACGTTCGAACATGTTGATGGTGGCCTTCAGCTTCATCTTGTCCGGATCATTAGCGGTAATCTTGCCTTTCATGCCAGCAAAGGCGCCGGCGATGATGGTGATGGTTTCGCCCACTTCAAAGGACAAGTTCGCATGCGTGGTGGACATCCCTAAGGAGTGCAAAATCGTGGCCACTTCATCTGGCATCAGCGGGCTTGGCTTGGAGCCGGCCCCGTGGGAACCCACGAAGCCGGTGACGCCTGGGGTGTTCCGTACCACGAACCAGGATTCGTCGGTCATGACCATTTCGACCAAGACGTAGCCAGGGAAGGTCTTTTCCATTTTGACCTTATCTTTGCCGTCCTTAACGTCGTGTTCCTCTTCTTCAGGCACGATGACACGGAAAATGTAATCGTCCATGTTCATTGAAGAAACTCGAGATTCGAGGTTCGTCTTGACCTTGTTTTCGTAACCAGAATAGGTGTGCAGCACGTACCAAAGCTTTTCAGCTGATTCAACCATGTTTGTTCTCCTTTAATGAATGTCTTGGCTAAAGCGCAAATAAAAAACCGTTGCCCGAGGGCCGCGGTTTTTTCGCTGACATCAGTATACGCCATGCCAGCGGTGAATTTCAACTTTAGAACACAAATGCTTTGAGCAAAAGCAGGATGACCCAATCGGCCAGCGCAAAATACGCGGCGAAGATCAAGGAAGTGATGATAACCGTCGTGGTGTCGCGCCGGGTTTCCTTGGCGGTTGGCCATGTGACTAAGGTCATTTCATGAATAACACTCTTGATAAACTTCATCTAGCTCGCCTCCTACTTAGTTTCGCGGTGCTCAGTGACGCGCCCGCAATATTTACAATACTTGTTTAATGTTAGGCGTTCAGTGCGGCGTGGGTTCTCCGGCACAAAATAATTCCGGCGGCCACACACGCTGCACGCCAGCGCAACTTTTTTAACTGACATGTTCGCCCTCCATTCGCTCTCAACAGCTTATCAGAAAACCCCGGGCCATGCAAGGTTTAGCCCAATAGCCACGATGAGCAAAATCGTCTCGGTGCCTGATGTCAGTAGCATATTCGCCACTGCAGTGTTGAAGGTTTTTTCTTTGTCCTGCACGGCTTCAAAGCGCTGAATATTTTTGCGCACTCGCGGCCACATCAGCAGCACCAGCAGCACGAGCCATGGCAAAAAACGCAGACCCACCGCCAAGACGATCAGGATATAGGCACTGGCTGGCAGCCAGGGGTAAATGCGCAGCGCCCGCTTTTTGCCCAGGTAATAAGGTAAGGTGTAGCGCTGGTTGCGCTGATCTTGGGCCAGGTCACAGATATTATCCGCAAACATTAACGTGCCATCCAAAATCACAATCGGCAGCGCCACTAAAAACACCGTGAGGATGACAGGCAGGTTGCCACTGAGGCTAAAGTGATTGCCCGTGAAGCCGAGCATGATGGGCTGCGGCACGATATTGACAAACAAAGCGATGAACACCGTGCCAAACCCTTCCACCATCCCGGCCAGCACTTCGCCGGAAGGAATGCGCGACAGCGGCACCGGTCCATAGGTGTAGAAAATCGCCACGAATATCGCGGCGCCGCCGATCAGCAGCAGGCTTAAATTCGTGCGCCACACCAAGATCAGGCCGGCGCCAACCGCAATGGCCAAGAAGACCCGCATCAGCGCCAGAATGCGGTGCGGCGCTAGGTGCTCGCGGCCGAGAATGTTTTGGGTCTGGCGATAGTGCTCATCTTTGGCCTTATAAAAGTCCTGCACGTTGTTAAATCCTGTGACAAACAAGGCAATACTCATTTGCCCAATGAAATAGATCAGGGTGTTGAGCCAGTTGAACTGGTGGAAGCCATACCAGGCATACGCCACGCCAAACGCAAACGGCAAAAAACTGCCAAGTTTAGCTGGCAGGCGAATGAGTTCAATGAACAGCGGCCAAGTTAACTTGCGATAAGGTGCCTCCGTCATCGGCTCACCCCCCAGCTCACCAACAGGCCTACAATCAACGCCCCATTTTCCGCAACCAGCGTCTTAATCGCATTGGGGAAAGTCAGCCGTTTATCGGGCTTGGCGACGAACTGCGCGCTTTGACGCCACACTAATGGCAATGCCAGCAAGCCGATCAATACCGGCCAAGGCAACAGTCCAAGCACGACCAGCAGCACTTCCGCGGCAAACCCCACCAGCGCCAAACTCCAATACAGGCGGCCGCTGGCGGCGCGGCTCAAATACATCGGCAACGTCAGGCGGTGATTGGCCACATCCTGCTCATAATCTGACAGGTTGTTGGCCAGCATAATATTGGCAATCGTGCCCATCGGTGCCACGCACACCAAACCTAGCGCCAGCAGCGCCCGCCAGTCGCCGGTCAAAGCCAGCTGGGGCCAGGCCAGCTGCAGGTCCAACAATTTCGCCGTGTCCACATTGACGTACACCGCAATTAACGGAATGCCCAGGCCCATGGTGACGCCAGAGAAGACCTCCCCCAGCGGCAAGCGCGACAGGGGCAGCGGTCCGAAGGTATAGAAAATGCCAATCACAAAGCACGCCGCCCCAATCACTAGCAGGAGCCAGCCGGTACGCCAGACCAAAATCAGGCCCAACCCAGTGGCCACAGCCAGCAAGGTGATAATCAAAGTCTGCACGGTTTGTACCTTGAGCTTGGCGGTGCCAATGATATTGACGTTCGCTTTGTAGTGCTGATCCTTAGCTTTTTGGTAATCCATCAAGTTATTCAGCGCCGTGGTCATCATGTCGAACAGTAGCATCGCCACGAAAAACAGCACCGTGTTCAGCCCATTCAACTGGTGAAAGTAGGCCAGGGTGAACGCGATGCCGATTGCAAACGGCAAAATACTGGCAAGTTTGGTGCGTGCTTCAACTAAATCCAAGAAAACGGCCAATGACATTGGTCCCGGACTCCCCCTTTTGGTGGCTACTTCAGCGTGGCCAGTTTGTACCCAGTATCAGGAATGAGCTCAAAGGTCTTCTTCAAGCCGCTGGAAACATAAACCTTTTTATCTTTGGTGATGAAAATGGCTTCAGCATCCTTTTGCTTTTCGATGAAGGCCATGCCGTCCTTGAGTCCTTTATCGAAGGTCGCCGTGGAAAGAGCATCCCCATCGACGGACTTCTTGGTGATAATGGACACCCCGGCCAGGTTGTTTTCGAACGGATAGCCAGTTTTGGGATTCATCAAATGCGAGTAGTTGTGGCCATCGACTACCAAATGCCGCTCGTAAATACCACTGGTGACAACCGTGATGTTCGAAGCCGGCACGGTGCCGATGGAGGTGCCGCGACTCGCCTTAGGATCTTGAATGCCCACGGTCCACGGCCGGTTCTTGGCTTTCGGACTGTGGCCCATCACGAAGATATTGCCACCGAGGTCGATAATGGCCGTGTTGACGCCGTCTTTTTTGAAGACTTTCACCACTTCATCGGCGATGAAGCCCTTGGCGATGCCGCCCAGATCCAGCTGCATGCCTTTTTGCTTCAGATAAACGGTTTGCTGCTTGTCATTCAAAACGACATCTTGGTAATGCACCAGCGGCAGCACCGCATCGATTTCGCTTTGCGCCGGTTTGCGGGCATCAGAGAAGCCAATGTGCCACAGCTGCGTGACCGGTCCGATGGCTAGGTCAAAGCTGCCATTGGACCGTTCACTGTAGGCCTTGGCGTACTTGATCAAAGCATACACGGATTTGGTCACTTTGACCGGCTTGATGCCTGCCTGCTTGTTGACCGCGTCCACTTCCGAGCCTTTTTGATTGACGGTAATTTCTTTGGCCAGCTGTTTGATCCGGGCAAATCCATCGTCTAAGGCACTTTCCTTACCCTTGTTATACACACTCAAATTGACCACAGTCCCCATCAAAAACTGCGTATCCTTATATGGGGTCTGGATCACCGGCGCCGCTTTTGGCTTTGCCTGCTGCTTGCAGGCGGCTAGTGGCAGCGCCAGTGCGATCAGCGCGGTGAGCGCGATCAGCCATTTCTTCATCTTCTTCAACTCGCTTTCGCTTCTTATTATACTGACTGGCGCCAATAAAAAAAGCAGCATCCGCAGGGATACTGCTTTCAGACATCGCGCCGAAATTATTCAGCGTAAACGATGTTGGACACCTTGATTGGTGTGGTGTTGCCAGCCTGAGCAGCGTTGATCAGCTGTTCAGCATACAGGATGAAGGAGTCGGAACTGTGCGTCGCACCGGACACAACGTCAACCTTGGCTGGTTCTTGGTTCTTAACCAAAGAAGCGTTCAGCTTTTCGGTGTATTCCTTAGGACCTACGCCGTTGACCTTCTTCATGCTCTTTTCGTATTCAGCATCGTTGCTCTTGGACTTGCCGTTCTTGTCCACGTTGTCGTACTTGCTTTCGGTGATCTTGCCACCGGCAACGGTGATGGAGAAGACAGTGCGGTAGCCGTGGGAGTAGTTTTCTTCTTCCAGGGTGTAGGTGCCGTCTTTCATCTTCTGGCCGTTTTGGATGGTGATCTTATCGGTCTTGCCAGCCTGCGCTGCTTGGACCAGTTGGGCTGCGTAGTTCTTGAAGCTCAAACTGGAGTCAGTCGCACCAGAAACAACGTCGATGGCGCCAACGTTGGCCCCATTCTTGGTGAAGGACTTGTTCAGTTCTGGGATGTATTCCTTAGGCCCAACGCCACTTTGCTTCTTCATGGTCTTTTCGTAGTCAGCGTCTTGGGTCTTGGACTTGCCGTCTTTGTCGACATAGTCATAGGTGGTCTTGGTGATCTTGCCCCCGGCAACAGTCATGCTCATTTCCACTTTATAACCATGGGAGTAGTCAGCTTCTTCCAAGCTGTAGTCGCCGTCTTGAAGGGCGGCACCGGCAGTTTGCTTTTGTTCCTTAGCGCTGCTAGATGACTTCTTAGCCACCTTGGAACTCTTGGTCTTGCTGCTGGAGCTGTCCTTGTCTGAGCTGTTGCTGCCACAAGCAGCAAGGGTCAAGGCGGACAATGCAATGATGGACACGCTGGTCAGTGTTTTGGTTAACTTCATATCGAATTACCCCTTTTTACCTCATATTGGCGAACTTTGTGTTACATTTCACACAAACTAAGTCTAAACAGCCCATCGGAAAAATGCAACTAAAACCGAACAATTCTGAGCGCTTTCTCATTTTATTGATGACGCTTTCATTGCTACAAAAAGGGAACTTGTTCCTTTTGCGGCAAACTCTGGGGAACACATTTTTGGGGTTCGTGAAATCGTGGACAATTACTGTACTAAAAAGGTATAATTGGTGTTGCATTGAACAAGCTTTTGGCATTATTCAAAATTAAGGAGTGTTACCATGGCGCAGAAGAATATCGTTATTGTTGGCGCCGGCTTCGCGGGGGTCTACGCCACCAAGCGGCTTGCCAAACATTTTAAACACGATAAAGACGTGACGATCACCTTGATTGACCGTCATTCCTACTTTACCTATATGACAGAGTTACATGAAGTGGCGGCGGATCGCGTCCCTCAAGCTGCGATTCAATACGACTTGCAGCGGCTGTTCTGCCGGCGCAAGAACGTGAAGCTGGTCACTGACACGGTCACCACGATTGACCGCGAGAAGAAAGAAGTCAAAACCAAGCATGGCGCGTATCCTTACGATTACGTGATGCTCGGCATTGGCTCTGAACCAAATGACTTTGGCACCCCTGGCGTCAAAGAACATGGCTTCACTTTGGGCTCATGGGAACAGGCCATCGCCTTGAAGCAGCATGTTGAGGACGTGGTGCGCCGCGGCGCTGAAGAACACGACCCAGCTAAGCGCAAGGCGCTGCTCTCCATCGTGGTGGTTGGTTCTGGCTTTACCGGGACCGAAACTATTGGCGAATTGCGCGACTGGCGCGATAGCCTGGCCAAGGAATACAAGCTGGATCCTGAAGAGATTACCTTTGCTTTGATGGAAATGGCGCCGACCATCATGAACATGCTGGATCGCTCCGATGCTGACAAGGCGGAGCGTTACATGCTCAAGCGTGGCATCAAGGTCATGAAGAACACTGGCGTGGTTGGCGTTCACGAAGACCATGTTGACCTGAAAGATGGTAGCACCTATCCAACCGCCACCTTGATTTGGACCGCTGGCGTTAAAGCCACCGACCAAGCGGCTAACTTCGGTTTGACCCAGGCGCGCGCTGGCCGCATCGTGGTCAACAGCCACATGCAGTCGCAAGATGACCCTGCGATTTATGTCGTTGGGGACGTTTCGTTCTTCGCTGGTAACTCCAATCGCGGTGAACCCCAAATCGTGCAAGGCGCTGAAGCCAGTGCCAAGACTGCCCTGCTCAACATCGAAAACCAAGTCGCTGGCAAAGCGGCAGATGTTGACTACAAGGCGTCCTATTCTGGCTTCATGGTTTCGTTGGGCTCCCGCTACGGCGTGGCCAACATCATGGGCTGGCTGCACCTGTCCGGGTTCTTCGCCATGTTGATGAAGCACCTGGTCAACATGCTTTACTTCTTGCAGACCTACTCTGGCTATTATTTCTTCCAGTACTTGATGCACGAGTTCTTCCGCACCCATGACGACCGCAACCTGATGCGCGGTCACATTTCTCGCCAAGGTAATGTCCTGTGGGCTGTGCCAGCGCGGATTTTCTTGGGTCTGATGTGGTTGGTGGACTGTGCCGGCAAGATTTCTGGTAAGGAATCCTGGTTCATCGACAAGCTACGCCTACCATTTGACTGGTTGCAACCAGCTACGACCAGTGGTGCTTCCGCTGCTGGAGCTGACGCTACCAGCGCCGCTTCTGGCGCCGGCGCTGATGCCGTTGCCACCACGGCCAAAGCCGTGAAGTCCGTCTTCTCCCTTTCCTATCAATACGGCAAGGAACCGATGATGGTGTTTGAAAAGATGCCAAACTGGATGTACAGCATCACCAAAGCCATGATTCCGAACCAAGACGTGGCCTTCTTCATGCAAAAGACCATGACCGTCATTGAAATTCTGATTGGGTTGGCGCTGGTCGCTGGGCTCTTCACCTGGCTCAGCGGTGCGACTTCAGTGATGTTCACCGCCATCTTCTGTCTGTCTGGCATGTTCTACTGGGTCAACATCTGGATGATCCCGATGGCCATTGCCGTGATGAATGGTTCCGGCCGGGCCTTTGGGCTTGATAAGTGGGTTGTCCCTTACCTGCAGAAGACCTTCGGCAAGTGGTGGTACGGAAAACCAAAAGCGTTATATGGCAGTGATGTAGCCAAATAGCAACATTGCTTGCTTAAGGGGTTCTGGGGTAGACTTGACCCCGGAACTCTTTTTTATGCCAAACCCTCAAGTCAGAAAGGAGGCACAGCATGGCGAAATCAAATAAGTATTTAAAAATGATCCGGCCCTGGGACGTCATCATCGTTCTAGCGCTCATGCTGGCTTCCTTCATCCCTTACGTGGTCTTTGCCCGCCAGCAGGCGAAGGCGCAAGCGGCTGACCAAGTCCTGACTGCGGTGGTCACCCATGATGGCAAAGAGGTTTATCATATCCAACTCACTGGCCATCATGGCGTCAGCAAATTTCGCTTCAAAAATGGCAATGAGTACAATGAAGTCGTTGCCACCAATGAGCAAATTGAAATCAGCGATGCCGACTGCCCGGATCAGCTGTGCGTCAAAAAAGGCAAGATTGAACGGGCCGGCCAAACCATTGTCTGCTTGCCTCACAAGCTCCTGGTTGAAATCAAGTCCAGCAAGGCGGCCAACACCGGCGCCGGCGGGATGGTGACTGAATGAGGCGCGCTTATCGCCCAGAGCGAACGCGGCAGGTGATTTACATTGCTCTGCTTTGTGCCCAAGGGGTGATCATCGGCTTGCTGGAGCGGATGATTCCCTTTCCTTTCGCGTTTGCCCCTGGCGCCAAGCTCGGCTTGGCCAACCTGATTACGATTGTGTCGCTGTACACGATGTCCGTATCTGACAGTTTCTTATTGATGTTGCTACGGCTTCTGCTTACCACCCTGCTGGGCGGGACGCTGTCGACTTTCATGTACAGCGGCGCCGGCGCCTTGCTGAGTTGGTGCGGCATGTTGCTCCTCAAACAGCTCGGTGAAAAGCGCATCAGCATGATTGGTCTTTCTGCGGCCGGTGGGATTTTGCACAACGTCGGGCAGCTGCTAGTGGCCAGCCTGATTGCGCAAAGTTGGACTGTGATGTTGTACTTGCCGGTGCTAGCGTTCATGGGGATTTTATCGGGAATTGCGGTTGGTGTGGCGGCCAATTTTCTATTCGAACACATCGATACCCTCAAGCGCTTGCGCTTTGATCATCAGAAACGCCCGAAGAAGGAGTTATCAAAATCATGAAGATACACCCAATGTGGGCGGCTTACCCCACGCTAGCACCGGAATTGAGCGCGACTTTGCAGCTGATCGAAGATGAAGTGCATCCCGACAATAAGCCAGTCGCCGAAGCCTTGGTGCGCATGATCAACAGCGGCGGCAAGCTGCTGCGGCCTGCTTACTGCCTGCTGTTTTCCCAGTTCAAAACCGTTGACCGGCAGAAAATGATTGCTTTGGCGGCGGCGATTGAAACGCTGCACACTGCCACCTTGGTGCATGACGACATTGTGGACAAAGCGGCCACCCGGCGCAATGAACCTACCATTGCCGCCCAATTCGGCAATGATGTGGCGGTTTACGCCGGCGACTATCTGTTTGTGGTCTGCTTTAAGCTGATTGCGCATTACGCCAGCGACCTCCGCTCTGTGCAGCAAGATTCGCTCAGCATGGAACGGATTTTGAACGGTGAAATGGCCCAGATGGCTCGCCGCTACAATGTTGACATGACCATTGACGACTACCTGCACCAGGTCACCGGCAAAACTGGCCAGCTGTTCGCTTTGGCAGCCTTCATCGGCGCCTATGAAAGCGGGCAGTCGCTGCGGTTCGCCAAGAAGACCGAGGCGATTGGCCTGAACATCGGCATCGCCTTTCAGCTGTTAGACGATATTCTCGACTACACCGCTACCGCTTCGACCATGGGCAAGCCCGTGCACGAAGACATGCGCCAAGGTGTCTACTCCGCGCCGCTGGTGCTCGCCATGAGCCAAAATCGCCAAGCGTTTACCCCGCTGTTAGCCAAGCGAGATGCCATGAGTAATGAAGACGTCGCCGCTGTGCTGGCCTTGATCCAGCAATATGACGGCGTGGCCAAAGCGCGCGCTTTAGCAGCAGATTACACCGCGAAAGCGCAGGCACAGCTAGCGACCTTGCCGGATTTACCGGCGCGCGCCTTGCTGATTCAGCTCACTGAGTCGCTGCTGACCCGGAAACAGTAAAATGAACACCATACTGAAATAGCCCACCTTTGACGTCACAGTCAAGGGTGGGCTATTTGTGTTAGGTACAGGCTGACATGCGGCAGAAAGGCTAATCATCCGGCTAAGACCGGCTTACCTCCACAGCCTTTCCTTAGTTGCGCTGCGGTAAGCCAACGCCGGAGTGATTAGCTACGCTCGCGGCCTCGCCGCCAAGAGCGGGCGGCAATACCGCGAGCTAGGCTAATCATCCGGCTAAGAACGGCTTACCTCCACAACCTTTCTAGTCGCGCTGCGCATGGCCAACGCCGGAGTGGCTAGCTACGCTTCAGGCCTCGCCGCCAAAAATCGGCGGCAATGCCTGAAGCTAGGCTACCCATCCGGCTAAGAGCGGCCATGCTCCGCTGCCTTTCCTTAGTTGCGCTGCGAAGGGCCAACGCTCGAGCAAATAGCTACGCACTATGCCTCGCCGCTACAAACCAGCGGCAATGCCTAGTGCTAGGCTATTCGTCGAGCTAAGAACGGCCCTTCTCCGCTACCTCCTCTAATACAATTGTTCTTTCAAATAGCTGCCAAACTTGGCGCGGGTGCGTTCGACGGCGCGGCGGTCGGGTTTGGGGGTAGTTTGATCGAACTGGGCGATGAGGCCGGCGCGTTCAAGGTCAGAGAGGCTGGCGATGAAATGGGCGAGTTCGGCGCGGATGAAGAGATTTTCCTCGATGCGATAACTGACCGTACCTTCACCAAAGGTCGTGGGAATGGGGTCGGGAATAATAATAGCGTTGGCATCGGCCATGCGTTTTTGCGCCAGCCGATTGCGAAGCAAGGAATTAATGTGTGATACCAGCACCATGCGGTAAAACGAACCAAAGCGGGAGCCGCTGCTGCCATCATAACGGCGCACCGCATTCAGCATCGCAATCCGGGCTTCTTGCAACCAGTCATCATAGGTGAAATCACGAATGTAATACGCTTTGACGGTTTTCAGTACCAGCGGCAGATATTGATTGAATAAAGTCGCAAAGGCTTGAGAATCAGTGCGTGCCCGCTGGATCAAGCTGAGTTCATCCTCAGTCATTGCCCCTCCTTTGCGGCGGGCTAAGTCTATGGCGGTAGTGTAGCAGGAAACTTTTTTTCTGCCTAGCGAACAGGTGTTGGCGGGAATTTGTGGCGTCGTACACATTGAGCCTAAAACTGGACAAATCGCGTCATTCCGTGTTTTTCTTAGCATATTCACATTTTCATCAAATTTATCTCTTAGAATAGCAATAGTCTTAAATTTCAGAAACGGAGATGACCATGATGGACCAAACGACGACCTCGCCGCAAACGACGCACAAAGCTCGGTCTTTCAGTTTTAGCTGGGCAGGGCTCTTGCCCTTTCTATTACCTATTTTATTGATCGTGATTTGGCAGGTGTCGGTGTCGGCGGGTTGGGTGGACAGTCAGCTGTTACCCTCGCCGCTTGCCGTCATTCAAGACGGAATTGCGCTGTGGCAAACCGGAGAACTGCCGAAGAATATCAGCATTTCACTGTACCGCGCCACCACTGGCTTTGTGCTTGGCGGTAGCATCGGCTTTATCCTCGGGTTGGCCAATGGCTTATCCATGTTCAGTCGGCGGCTGCTGGATTCCTCGATTCAAATGCTGCGAAACATCCCCCATTTATCCTTGATTCCACTGGTCATTATTCTGCTGGGGATCGGCGAAACTGCTAAAATCTCGCTGGTCACTATCGGGGTCATGTTCCCTATCTACATCAATACCTTCCACGGCATCACCAGTGTGGATCAAAATTTGATGGAAATGGGCCACGCTTATGGCTTGTCCAAATGGGAACAGTTCACCAAAATCATTTTTCCTGGGGCGTTGCCGACAATTCTAGTCGGGGTGCGCTATGCGCTAGGCGTGATGTGGACCACCTTGATTGTGGCCGAAACGATCTCGTCGAACTCCGGGATTGGCTACATGGCCACCAACGCCCAGGAATTCATGGACATGGCCACGGTGCTGCTTTGTATCGTGATTTACGCCTTACTCGGGAAGTTGTCCGACTTGATTGCTAAAGCCCTAGAAAGTCTCTGCCTTAACTGGCAAAACCAAGGAGGTGCCAGCCGTGAGTAATGCCTTAGTCACACTCAACCACATTGATAAACAATACGGCGATAATCACGCCTTAAAGGATGTCAGTTTTGACATTCAGCAAGGCGAATTCGTCGCGTTAGTCGGCATGAGTGGCGGCGGCAAAAGCACGCTGCTGCGCTTGATCGCCCAACTGGAGCAACCTAGCGCCGGCACCATCACTTACAGCCAGCCGAACTTGGTGACGCGGGTGATGTTTCAGGACGGCCGGCTCTTGCCATGGATGACGACGCTTCAAAACGTCTCCTTTAACAGCCACGATGCCAAAGTCAAAGCTCGCGCCCAGGCAACCCTCGAAGCCGTGGGGTTGAGCGATTTCGCCGCCCAGTATCCGGCGGCCCTCTCTGGGGGGCAAAAACAGCGGCTGGCTTTGGCCCGCGCCTTAATGGCCGACCCGCAGCTACTCCTGCTGGATGAACCGCTTGGCGCCTTGGACGCCTTGACCCGGCGCAATATGCAGGCCTTCATCACGCAAATCTGCGACCAGAAACACCTGACGACGCTGCTGATCACCCATGACGTGGATGAAGCGGCGCGCATGGCCGACCGCGTGATTGTGGTCAAAAGCGGCCGCAATGTGTATGAGACCAAAGGCGCTAAAGGGCAGGATGCCGAAACCGTGGCCCGAGTCGCTGAAGAGGTCCTTGAAGTCATTCTCGCGCCAGAACAGGCGGTGACCGCTCGTGCCTGAACCGACCAAGAAGAAGAAACGGCCTTATTTACATGAAGTCGACTTAATGCGGATTATTTTCATCTTCGGGGTGCTGCTCAACCACACCACCACCGCCTTTTCCCAGTCGATGGCAGATGCTGCTGGGGCGCCGCACATGACGCTTTTGGCCACGCACCTGCTCATTCACTTCACCCGGATGGGCTTCATGTTCATGACCGGGCTGGTGTTGACCTTGAACTATTATCATCGCAACGATTGGCCCACCTTCTTCAAGAAACGCTTTGCCGGCTCCGGCTGGCCCTATGTCTTGTGGAACATCATCTTACTGACGGCGTCTTGCCTCTTGGCGATTGCGCCGTTCACCTGGGCCACTTACTGGCCGACGTTGACCTCTGCGTTGCTGCACGGTGATCAGTTCTATCTGTACTACATTGTGGTCACCTTGCAGTTGTATGTGCTGTTCCCGTTCATGGTGAAACTCTTCCAAAAAGTATCGAACCACAATTTGATTTTGCTGGTCAGCTTCCTCGTGCAGCTGGCAGTGGTGTTCTTCATCAAGTACGACTATCAATTCATGGATCGCTCCAACCTGACCTGGTGGGTGCGGTCTTACGGGGTCAATGTCTTCACCTACCAGTTCTACTTCATCTTTGGTGAATACACATCGCTCCACTACCAGCAGATGGTCCAAGGTATTCGCAAGCACGCCCGCGCTTTGATTACCGCGACTTTGCTGCTCAGCGTTGGCACCGTGCCGTATTATTTCTGGAACCGCAATGTGCTCGGCTTTGCCCACAGCTACGCGGTATCGCCGCACCAGCCATACATGTTCGTTTATGACGTGCTGATGATTCTGACCATTTTCTGGATTGGGCTGAAATACTCGGACTGGCGCCAGCATGGCATGCCGGCGCGGCTGGATCAGTGGGTGAAAAATGGGGCCAAGGTCTCCTTCGGGATTTATCTGGATCAAACCATTGGCCTGACCCTGTTGCGCTGGATTTTGGCGCAAACTCATTTGTCTGATTGGGGCTATTTCGCCGCCATTCCCCTCGGGTACGTCTTCGTGCTGGCCGTGTCCTTCGGCATCGCCTGGTTCTGCTACAAGGTGCCGCCGTTTGGCATCTTGATTGGCCGGCCGCAATGGCACCTGTTAAAACATAATCGTCAACCTAAAGGAGCTTTGCTTAATGACACCGCTAAATAAACATCTGACTCAGCAAAATCAATCGCATCAGGACCAACCCATGGTCAAAGACATCGCCTTGGACCGCTGGTTCACCGGCGCGGATTTAGATCAAGACATTGAAGCCCTTAAGGCAGGCTGGCAAGAAGCTGGCCTTAGCCGCGGTGATGTGTTGATGGTGTGTTTGCCAAATTCGGCTGCGTTTATCCCAATTGACCAAGCCGCTTGGCAAGTGGGCATCGCGGTGCATCCAGTCTCCCCGACCAGCCCCGCCAGTGAACTGCTCGCCGATCGCGATGAGCATCACTATGCCGCCATGTTGCTACTACCGGACATGGCCGCTCAGGTGATGCGTGACGGCTTCACCCAACAAGCGGTGACGCTGGCCACCCTGCCGACTGCCACGCTGGTGGTCGCACCAGCTGACCGCGGCCCCGCCCAAACCGGCCCCGTGACTGAAAACGACCTGGCGCTGATTTTGGCCACCAGTGGCACCACTGGCAAGCCCAAGCGCGTTGGCCTGTCGCAGCGTTTGATCTTTAACGCCGCCACGCATGACGCCCAAAGCAACGATATGCATGAAGACTCAGTGGCGTTGATCACCATGCCGATGTTTCATATCAACGCCCAAGTCATGGTGGCTTTGGCGATGCGCATGGCTGATGGCAAACTCGTGATTGCACCGAAATTCTCGGCTTCGCGTTTCTGGAATTGGGTGGCCGATAACGGCGTCAACTGGACGTCAGTAGTGCCGACAATTGTAGGCATTCTGCTCCTCAACGAAACCGCCAATCAGGTCTACCATCAGCGCCGCACCGAGATCAATTTAATATTCACGCGGTGCAGCTCGTTTGCCTTGCCAGAAGATCAGCTCCGCACCTTCCAGAACCGCTTCAACACCCATGTCATCGAAGGCTACGGCATGACCGAATCCGCCAGCCAGTGCACGATTAATCCGCTGGAAGCGCCAAAGATTGGCTCAGCGGGCAAGCCCTTCGGCACCAAAGTCAAAATCCGCCAGCAAGATGGCACTTTAACCACTGCGCCTTCTGTGCTGGGTGAAATTGTCATTGCCGGCGATCATGTCATCGATCAATACATGGATCCGCATGAAGGCGCGTTTGCTGATGGCTGGTTTTTAACTGGCGATCTGGGCTACTTTGACGAAGATGGCTATCTCTTTGTCAAAGGCCGGGCCAAGGAAATCATTTCCCGCGGCGGCGAAAAAGTGGCGCCGGCCCATGTCGAAAACGTGCTCGACGAACTCCCCTTCATCGCCCAGCTGTGCGTCATCGGCCTGCCCGACCCGCTCTACGGCGAAGAAGTCACCGCCGCGATTATTTCTACCACGCCTGGTGAAAACGAGGAGGAGCAGCGCCAAACTGTGCTTGAATACGGCCGCACCCATCTGGCGAAGTATGAAGCCCCCACCAAAGTGATGTTTTTGGATGAATTTCCCCGCAATCAAACTGGTAAAGTGCTGCGGCCAATGCTCAAGCAATGGCTGAAGGAGGGCGACCATGTCACACAAACCGCGCTTTAAAATTGCTTTGCTGCTCTTGGCGCTAGTCGCCTGGCTAGCGGTGGCGGTGTACGGCTACACCCAAACGATCACCTCTACCAGTAGCGACGGCAAGAAGCTGACGCGGGTGGTGGTCGGGTACCAAAAAGCCGACCCCGCGGATATTTCCCGCCAGCGCGGCGAGCTCGCCAAGAAGATGAAGGCCAAAGGCTATAAAGTGGTCTTCAAAGAATTCCAAAGCGGTGCCGCCTTAATGACGGCGCTGAAGTCCGGCAACATCGACTATGCCCGGTTGGGGGACACCCCACCTGTCGTTAACCAAGCCAGTGGGTTGGATCTGGTCTACATTGGCGCCGGGGCCTCGAAGGAATATGGGACCGGCGTGCTGGTGGGCAAAAACTCCGGCATCACCTCGATTAAGCAACTCAAAGGCAAGCGCATTGCCTACGCCAAAGGCACTGCCGCCGAGTTCACCATCATTCAAGTGCTTGCCAAGGCTGGTTTGACCACCAAAGATGTCACGCTGGTCAACATGGACCAAGGCGCCGCCAGTGTCGCTTTTGCCAAAGGTAACGTCGATGCCTGGGTCACCTGGGATCCTTACACCGCCACTGCCCAAGTGCAACAGGATGCTAAGCTGCTGACTAATGCTAAGGGCCTGGCGATGAACCGGGACTTCGTGGTCGCGACGCGTAAGTATGCAAAGAACCACACCAAAGTCTCCAGCTTGTTGATTAAGTACATGGGCCAAGATATGACTTGGGCGACCAAACACCCCACTGAGCTGATCGATATGCTGAGCAAAACCCTGAAACTGTCGAAGAAGATTATGAAGCTCACCGTGGAGCGCCGCACCTTCTCGATGGCGCCAGTCACCGATGCGATTGTTGCCGAGCAGCAAAAAATCGCCGATGTCTTCTATGAACAAGGCATCATCACCAAGAAAATTGACATCAATGACGCGTTGCTTGATTCGAAGTGACACCTCCAGAATCAAAATGACCAGCCAAGATTTTACTTTGGCCGGTCATTTTTTATTGATCTTGATCTGGATGCCGCGTGAGCTTGCGCCGCGCCTTATCCAACTTGCGCAGCTGCTCATTGCTCCAAGGGGTGTTGCGCTTGCTTTCTCGCATGATGAACGGGTCGGTGGAATGGGTGAACTCGCGCTTCGATCGGGCAATTTCGCCGTGGAACTCGCGCGAAGAAATCCGGAGCGCACCCCGGGAAAACACGGTCCACTGTTCGGCCTGATCAGAAGTAACCACGGTGAGCTGTACCAGCGGCGTATTCAAATCATTGGCCAAGCGCTCGATGTAGCTATCGGCGGTTTCATCCTGCTGGGTGAACACCACTTTGAACTGCCACTTATCGTAGCTTTCGCCGATGCCAGGCACATACATCGCGTCAAACACCACAATGATCTCCGCGTCTTCATGCGCCCGGTATTCGGCGATTTCGTCTAGCAGCTGATCGCGGGCGGCGTCAAAATGACCGGTGGCTTTGAGCTTGGCCAATTCCGGCCAATTACCAATCACATTGTAGCCATCCACAATCAGCAGATGCCGGCGCATTTATTTGCCTCCGCGGCTGGTAAAGCCCTGATACATCAAGATGCCGGCGGCGACACTGGCATTGAGGCTTTGCACGTGCCCCACCATCGGAATGGTCAAGGTGGCATCCATCAGCTTGGCAATCCCAGGGGAAATCCCTTTCCCTTCGTTGCCAATCACCAGGGCGATACTGCCGGTGGCATTCCACTGGCGGAAGTCTTGGCCATCCATGGCGGTGCCGAAGATCCAAACCCCTTTATCCTTGAGCTGCTTGATGGTTTGGGCCAAATTCGTCACCCGCGCCACTGGCACATGCTCAATCGCGCCGGTAGAAACCTTCGCCACGGTGCTGGTCAAGCCAACTGCCCGGTGTTTGGGAATGATAATTCCATCCACGCCAATCGCATCGGCTGTCCGCAAAATCGAACCGAGGTTTTGCGGGTCTTCCAGGTTATCCAAAATCACAAAGAACGGGTCGTGTCCCTCGGCGTGCGCGAACAGCTCATCCAAGGAGGCATAGGCGTATGGCGTCATCGCCACCATCACGCCTTGGTGATTGCCGCCATCGGTCAACAGATCCAGCTTGGTCTTCGGCACCTGGCTGACCAGGATTTTTTGCTTTTTCGCCTTATCGACAATTGCCCGCACCGGATCGCTGTTCAGGCCGTTTTGGACGAACAGCTTGTTGATGGTTTTGGCGCTCCCATTTTTCAGCGCCTCAGCCACAGCATGGCGGCCGAAGACGAATTCATCCTCGTGCGCCTGATCCTTGGGCTGACTACGATGGGCTTCACTTGGTCTTGAATTGGCCATGGCCTGTCCCTCCTTCTTCGACAAACGCAATGCACCAGGCGGCAAGCTCATCAATGCGCGCCGTTTGGGCGGTTAATTTCAGATAGCCAAACAACGCTTCAAACCCGGTGGAAATGCGATACGTCACCACATCGGTATGTTTCGCGTGGGTGTAGCTTTTGGCGTTACGCCCCCGTTTGAAATAGTCCCATTCTTCTTCAGACAGCAGGTTTTGGTTTTCCATTTCGCCAATCAGTGCCGCTTGGGCCTTGGCCGACACGAAACTTTTCGCCGCTTTTTGCAGCTGGCTGGGCCGCACTAACCCGCGGTCCAACAAGTGCTCGCGCACGTAGACTTCATACACGGCATCCCCTAGGTACGCCAGGGCAATGCCATTCAATTGTTTTGCGTCAGCTGTCATTTGCGGCGCCACCTCGTTCCTTGTGCGGTATCATCCAGTAAAATTCCTTGAGCCTGCAGGTCGTCGCGAATCTGGTCACTCAAGGCAAAATCCTTGGCGGCCCGGGCGGCATTGCGCTTTTCAATCAAGGCTTCGACATCGGCATCCAGCAGCTCGGCTTGGAACTGTACGCCGAAAATCGCCAGCCACTGCGCCTGCAAGTCGAGTAGCGCCTGCAGGGTGTCAGCGTAAACCGTATCGGCGGCGGCGACTTCATTCATCAGCTTGGCCAAATCGTAAACTACGGCCAGACCATTTTGCACGTTAATGTCGTCATCCATAGCGGCGATAAAGGCCGCTTTGAGGGTGTTCAGCTGAGCCGTCACCTCAGCACTGCTGCCAGACTGGGCGCCGTGCTGCCGGTAGGCCACAGCATCGCGGGCAATTTTCAGCCGTTCAAGATTACGGGCGGCTTCCTTGAGGCCGGCTTCAGAATAGCGAATCGGCCGGCGGTATTGGGTGCTGGCCATCAAAAAGCGCAGCGTTTGGGGATCAACGGTTTTGACAATGTCATGCACCGTGATGAAGTTACCCAGCGACTTGCTCATTTTTTCGTCAGCTTCCCCGATGGTCACAAAGCCATTGTGCATCCAGTAGTTGACGAACTTCTTACCGGTAGCGGCTTCACTTTGGGCGATTTCGTTTTCGTGGTGCGGAAATTCTAGGTCCTGGCCGCCACCATGAATATCGATGGTGTCCCCTAGCAGGGTCGTACTCATCACGGAGCATTCAATGTGCCAGCCTGGTCGGCCCTGACCCCAAGGCGAGTCCCAAGCAATTTCGCCGGGTTTGGCCGCTTTCCACAAGGCAAAATCGATGGGATCTTCCTTGCGGGCGGTTTCGGCATCGGCCACATGCTGGGAGGCGCCTTGCTCCAGTTCGTCGACGTTTTTGTTGGCCAACTCGCCGTAGTGCTTGAACTTGCGGGCGCGATAATAGACATCGCCTTCGGATTCATAGGCATAGCCCTTGGCGATCAGCCGCTCAACGAAGCTAATGATTTCCGGAATCATTTGGCTGGCGCGCGGATGCGCCGTGGCCGGTTCGATATTCAGCTTGCCAGTGTCGGCCATGAACGCATCAATGAAGCGCTGCGCTAGGTCAAGCGGCGCCTCGCCGGTTTCATGCGCGGCGTTGATGATTTTATCGTCAACATCGGTGAAGTTGGAAACATACTTCACCTTGTAGCCGCGATACTCGAAGTACCGGCGAATGGTATCAAAGGCAATCGCCGAGCGGGCATTGCCGATGTGAATATAGTTGTACACCGTGGGGCCACAGACATACATACTGATTTCCCCTGGTTTGATCGGTGTGAATGGTTCTTTTTGCCGCGTGAGCGTGTTATATAGTTGCAGCATTTTGTCGCCCCCTATGTCTCTTGTATCATACTCGAAAACCCGCGTCGTTGCTAGTTGCGCTGTTTACTCAGCCGCTAGGGCTTCAAGAAAAATCGCCCCGTATTTATCGACTTTGACTTGCCCTACGCCTTTGACATTGAGCATCTGCGCTTCGGTTTGCGGCCGCAACAAGCACAACTGCCGCAGCGTTTCGTCAGAGAAAATCACATACGGCGGCACGCCTTGCTTTTGCGCTAAGTCATAGCGCAAACTGCGCAGCTGCTGGAATAACTCGTCATCCACCGGCAGCGACTGGCGCGCCTTCACGGCCTGCTTACGCATCACTGTGGCCTCGCCGCGCAGCACCTGCGCACCCAGCTCCGTCAGCCCCAGGGTCGGATACTGACCGCCCTGGGGCATTAAGTAGCCATCAGCCGTCAGAAAGTCGATAAAGCCACTGATGTCTTTTTTCCGCCAACTACTCAGCAAGCCATAAGTGGACAACTGCTCCAGCCCCAGTTGTGTCAAGCGCCGACTTTTGGAGCCTGCCAGCACATCAGCAATCAGGCCCTTGCCGTAGCGACCATGCATCCGCACCACGCACGACAACGCCTTTTGGGCATCCAGCGTCACATCCACGGCTTCGCGGTCGTCTCGGCAATTCGAACATTGGCCGCAGGACGGTGAAGCCTGCCCGAAATACTGAAGGATGAATTGCTGGAGACAATCGCCGGTGTTGGCGTATTGGTTCATCACCTGCAGCTTGCGATATTCATTTTGCTTGTAAGCGTCATCGCCTTCGCTTTGATCAATGAAGAAGCGGCGAATTTGCAAGTCCGCCGGCGCAAACAGCAAAATCGCTTCACTCGGCAACCCGTCTCGCCCGGCGCGTCCGGCTTCTTGATAATAGGACTCAAGGTCGCCTGGTACCTGGGCGTGAATGACAAAGCGGACGTTGCTTTTATCAATCCCCATCCCGAAGGCATTCGTCGCCACCATCACCGGCTTGCGATCAAAGAGAAAGTCTTCCTGATTGGCCGTTCGTTCCTGCTCGGACAATCCCGCATGATACTTGGTCACGGCAATGCCTTGGCGGTCCAGTAGCAGATACAGCCGCTCAACTTCCTTCCGGGTGGCACAGTAGACAATGCCACTTTGCGTTCGATTGAGCTTCAAATAGTCGAGCAAAAAAACATCCTTGTCTTGGTCCTTGACCACTTGAAAGCTCAAATTTGGCCGGGCAAAGCCCGTGTTGATCATCCCGACTTCCGGAATGTTCAGCCGCTGACCAATATCCAGCGCCACTCGCGTTGTCGCCGTGGCGGTCAACGCAATGACCGTCGGGTGCGACGGCAGCGCCGCGGCGATGGTTTGCAGCTGCAAGTAGCTCGGCCGAAAATCATGGCCCCACTGGGAAATACAATGCGCCTCATCCACCGCTAGCAAGTCGATTTGCAGGCTAGCTAAGTCCTGCTGAAAATCCGGCATCTCCAGCCGCTCAGGTGCGACATAAAGTAACTTGACCTCACCACGCGCCGCCATATCCAGCCGGTGCTGGGCATCCGGATAAGCCACCGTGCTGTTGATGTAAGTGGCAGGAATGGCATTTTCATTGAGGGCATCGACCTGATCCTTCATCAAGGCAATCAAAGGCGACACCACCACCGTCAGGCCGCTTTGTAGTAGCGCCGGCACCTGGTAGCACAGCGACTTCCCGCCACCAGTAGGCATGATGACCAGCGTATTCTCATGCGCCAGCACGCGCTTAATGGCTTCGCCTTGCCCCGGTCGGAACTCATCGTAGCCGAATTTCTCTTTCAAAATACTCTGCGCCGCACTGGCCATCGTTTCTCCCCCATTTCGTATTAGACTATTCTACCCGCCAAATGAAGCTGTGTAAAACCGGCAAATAAAAGGCTGTGAAGTGAGGCCACACTTAGCCCGACAGGTAGCCTAGCCTGAAGCCTCACCGCCGTTCTTTGGCGGTGAGGCTTCGGGCGTAGCTAACTGCTCGGGCGTTGGCCTCACGCAGCGCAACTATCAGACAACAGGCAAGGCCGGTCTTAGCGCGAAAAATAGGTTTCAGTTTATCCTTTGTGTATTCTAACCGTCATCATTTCCAACTTTGGTCCAGACCAAACGGGATTATATTGTTATTTAATTAATTCATACCCACAAAATAAAGGCGTTCACACTTGTGAAAAAATTCAAAAAGATATTATAAAACGCTTCCATCAATCATTTGCCGGTGCTATACTCACCCTGAGCAAGGAGGAGTATAGACCAATGACAGTGCACTAGCCATTATTGGCTCGAGAGGAGTACATGGGTTATGAAGAAATGGGCAAATCTTTTGGTCACCACGTTGAGTACCGCTGGACTGCTGCTGGGGAGTAGCGGGTTCAGTGCCACCACGGTTCACGCCGCAACGGCTGACAACACACTGACTGACGCAGACATCAACGCCTACATCAGCCGGATGACCTTGGAAGAAAAAGTTGGGCAAATGTTTATCTCGCGCACCCCGCAGGACAACCAGCAGGTGCGCCAAGACGTCGCCAAATATCACCTGGGTGGGTTGATTGTTTACGGCGCCGATTTCACCAGTGTCAAAGACGCAGCAGCATTTAAGACCAAAATGCAGAGTTTCCAAGATGCTGCTGATCTGCCGCTGCTAGTCGGTATCGACCAAGAAGGCGGCAAGGTTTCACGGCTAAGCGATAATCCAGTCGTGTCTGATTATCGTGCCTTTCCTTCGCCGCAGCAGGCGTATGCCGAAGGGGGCATGCCAGAAGTCTTGAAAGAGGCCACCGATGTCGGTGCAATGCTGCGCGACCTGGGCGTTAACTGGAACTTCGCCCCTGATGCAGACACCACCAGCGACAAAGATGCCTTTATCTACGCCCGCTCGTTTGGCCAAGACTACGCAGCCACAGCGGACTACATCACGCAGGTGGTTCCTGCTTGGCAGCAAAATGTTGCCGCGACGTTGAAGCACTTCCCTGGGTATGGTGCGGCGATTGACACGCACACGGATTTTGCCGTGGTTGATCGCACCAAGGAACAATTTGAACAAGAGGACCTGCTGCCATTCAAGGCTGGGATTGAAGCCGGCGTTGATTCCATTATGATTGCTCATATTGTGATGAAGGCTGTTGATCCTGACTATCCTTCCTCCCTATCACGGAAGGTTGTTCAAGGTTTGCTGCGCGAAGAACTTGGCTTCCAAGGTGTGATTATCACCGACGGCCTGGGTATGGGCGCCATCACCAAGTTTGCTCAGGAACATAATGACGTTGCTGTCGACGTGCTGGCTGCCGAAGCTGGTAACGACGGCATCATGAATAATGATTACGCGAAAGCCATTCCTGCACTGCTCGATGCCGTTAAAGCGGGCAACTTGTCAGAAAGCGAAATCAACCAGCACGTCTTCCGGCTACTTAGCTTGAAGCGCAAACTGGGTCTGATTACCAAAGCTGACTTGGCCAAAAAAGAAATCACCTCGGACAAAGTGACCTACGACCAAGACGCCAAAGTCGCTCGCATCACTGGTACCGTCGTTGATCCAGACCTATCAACTGGCGAACCCATTTATGCCAAGTCTGTTGACGGCGCACCTTTAGCCGAAACGGTGATTGGCGCCGGTGGCAAGTATGAAATCGACGTCCCGCTGACGGATGCCAAGCAAGCTGTCGTGCTGAGCACTGGGATGACTGACATCGCACCTCTGTCTTTGACCATCGATGCCTTGGCCAAAGCAGAAACACCGGTTGACACCACCCCGACACCAACCGACACCGGCAAGCAAGCCGCTAAGGATAACCAAGGCAAGCCGGCGCCAAAATCCGTGAAGACCCCGGCCAAGAAATTGGGCCATAAAGTGGTTACCACGGCAGCCAAGAAGACCACCAAGGCCAGTCTGCCACGGACTGGCGATGCTAAAGAAGCGGCCATGGCCGGATTGGGCTTCATGGCCATTATTGCCGCAGTTGGCGGGGCGTTCCTGCTCAAGAAACACGCGGCTTAAACCAACAGTTCCTTCAAGCTCACTTATTCGTATCATCAGAAAAGGCCAACGCCTTAAAGACGTTGACCTTTTTTGTTCAATCGGACTAATGTTTCGCCGCTTCACGCTGCAGAATATCTGAGATAATCCCCTGCAAACTAATCGCCGCCATTTGCGCTTCAGCCGCTTGCTGCACCTGCGCGTACGCCACATTCAGACTAGCCTGAATATTGCCGCCCACGATACACTGCGGGTTGGTTTTTTCATCAATGTGCAGCAGCTCCTGGTTGCCTTCCAAAGCCTGGTAGACATCCAGCAGCGAAATCTCAGCCGCTGGTCGGCCCAGCGCCGGCGCGGCGGCTCCAGGCTGACTCGTCAGCAGGCCAGCCTTAACCAGCTGGGCCATCAGCCGCCGCACCAAGCTTGGATTGGCTTCGATACTGGCAGCAATGGCACTGCTGGAGAGATCAGCGTCTTGGTAGATGTCGACATAGGCCAAAATGTGCACCCCGTCGCTGAGCTTATGCGAGTATTTCATCGATTTACCCTCGCAGCACTGCCTGAATCGCGTCAGCCAGCGGGGTCAATTCATGGCCTAGAACGGCGGACAGCGTATCACCGTCTGGCGTCAACTGGCCCTCGCGGATCGACTGCTGAATGCCCGACAACGCAGCAACCGCACCGGCGGGCAAGCCCGCCGCTTCCAGCCCTTCTTTGTACGCCGCAACATCAAGCGACTGCGCCGTCGCCCCATCAATGGCCGCCGCCAAGTCCGCATAGGTCCGCGCTGGGCCAGACAATTCATAAACGGCCTGCGGCGCATCGGTCACCAAAATCTTGGCCGCCGCTTCGGCGTATTCCCGTTCCAAGGCCCAGCCAACTTGGCCAGTGCCAGCCGCATAGACCAGTGGCTTGCCGGCCGCTGCCTTCTTCAGGCCATTGGCTTCGTTTTCTAAGTACCAGTTATTGCGCAAAAAGGCATACGTTAAGCCCGAATCCTTCAGTGCCTGCTCAGTCGCTTGATGATCAGCCGCCAGTGGGGCCTTAGACTGGTCCGCATGAGGGAAACTGGTGTAAGCGACAAAGCTGACTTGCGCCGTCTTGGCCGCATTGATCAGGTTCTGATGCTGCTGTATCCGCGACACCTGCCCACCTGGCAGCGACGAAATAAACAGCAACCGATCCACGCCCTGCAGTGAAGCCGTCAACTGGTCTTGATCCGTGTAGTCACCAGGCCGCACCGTCACGCCGGCTGGCATTAAGCCCTTAGCCTTGTCGACATTGCGGGCCAACGCCACTACATTCTCAGCCCCGACTAGCGCCACCAATTGTTTGACCGCGGTTTGGCCAAAGTGACCCGTCGCGGCAGTTAAAGCATATGTTGTCATAAAAAGCGCTCCTTTCGTCCTGTGACAATATAAGTAACTTGCAACAATTATTGTAACAGGATTGGCGCGAAGTTACCAGGGTTAATTAAAACAATTTCCATTGAAGCAAGGTACCGCTATTTCCCGGGCAATGAATCAAACAGCCACCCCGCTGGGAGTGGCTGTTTATGCACCGGCTTACTTCTGTAAAGCTTGCAAAACGTAATCGATGTTAGCTAAGACTTTTTCGCGACCCATCAGTTCGATGGTTTCGGCCAGTTGCGGGCCGTGCATCTCACGGGTGGTGGCGATACGAATTGGCATGTAGAGCTTGCGGCCCTTCACGCCGGTTTCAAGCCGGGTGTGGTAAACCGCCTGGTTGATGAAGTAAGCCGAGAAGGTATCCAAAGCGCGCAGCTTGGTGGCCACGTTTTGAATGACTGGCAAAGCGTTGTCGTCAGCCAATTCCTTCAGCGCCGCTTCATCCAAAGCCTTAGGGGCTTCGAAGAAAATGCTGGACAGCTCGGTGATTTGGCCGGTGTAACTCATCTGCGGGATATACAGGCTAATCAGTTGCCGCGCCCATTCCAGGGTCTTCGGATCTGGATCTTTAGGCAACCGGCCGGATTCGATTAGGTTCTCACTGGCCAAGGCGGTCAGTTCGTTCGGATCGGTCTTCTTGATGTACTGGTTGTTGACCCATTCCAGCTTCTTCTTATCGAAGCGCGCCGGACTCTTGGACAGGCGGGTTTCATCAAAGAGCTTGATGAAGTCCTTCTTGGAGAAGATTTCGTCTTCCCCTTTTGGTGACCAACCCAGCAAGGTGATGAAGTTGAACATGGCTTCTGGCAGGTAGCCCAGTTCACGATACTGTTCGATGAACTGGAGCACGGACTCGTCACGCTTGGACAGCTTCTTACCGGTTTCGCCATTGATAATCAAAGTCATGTGGCCAAATACCGGTGGTTCCCAGCCCAGCGCTTCGTAAATCGCGATTTGCTTGGGCGTGTTGGCAATGTGGTCATCCCCACGCAGCACATGGGTGATTTCCATCAAATGGTCATCAACCACCACCGCGAAGTTATAGGTTGGCATGCCATCGCGTTTCATGATGACAAAGTCGCCACCGATGGTTTTACCTTCGATGGAAATGTCGCCTTTGACGATATCATTCCATTCGTAGGTCTTGTCCGTTGGAATGTGGAAGCGAATGACCGGCTGTAGGCCTTGCGCCTTAGCAGCGGCAATTTTAGCCTGTTTTTCGGCCTCGGTCATGCCTTCGTATTCGTAGACATAATGCGGCATTTCATGATTGGCCTTTTGAGCTTCACGATCGGCTTCCAATTCGGCTTCGGTTTTGTAGGATTCATAAGCTTGGCCTTTATCCATCAGTTCCTGGATATAGCGTTCATAGATAGCCTTGCGTTCAGATTGCCGGTAAGGGCCAAAGTCGCCGCCTTTATCAGGGCCTTCATCCCAGTCGATCCCTAGCCAGTGCAGGTTTTCGATCTGACTCTTTTCCCCATCTGCAATGTTGCGCTTGGTGTCTGTGTCTTCGATCCGCAGCACCATTGTCCCGTTGTTATGCCGGGCAAACAAATAGTTGAACAGCGCCGTCCGCGCGTTCCCGATGTGTAAATGTCCGGTTGGACTCGGTGCGTAACGCACCCGAATTGGTCGATCTGTCAATGCACGATGCCTCCATAATTTTGTTCCCCAAACTGGGGCGTGCACCAAATAAAGCGCAGTGCACTTGCATTGACAGTGTACCACAAGGGGCGGCTTCGAACACGCCCGGTTGCGAGTTTTCATTGCGGCACCAGCGCCGTTTTTCTGCAAAAAAAGCCGCCAGCGACGAAGCACTGGCGACTCGGTCGGCTAGACGGCGAGCGCCTCGGCCTTACTTTTTCTTTTTAGCGTTCTTCGGTTCTGACGCCTCTGGTTTGGCATCCTTGCCGGCTTCATCGCGCAAGGACTGCTGCTGATGGGCAGGCTTGGCGAAAATCATCCGGCCGGCTGCCGTTTGGATGGCAGAGGTCACAATGACGTTCAGGGGCTTGTTCATGTAGAACTGGCCATCTTCGACCACAACCATCGTGCCGTCTTCCATGTAGGCGACCCCTTGCTGCCGCTCAGTCCCGGACTTGATCACCGTGACGGTCATCGGCTCGCCTGGAATGAGATCCGGCTTCAGCGCATTGGCCAGCTCGTTGATGTTGAGCACGGGCACGTTTTGGAACTGCGCCACTTTGTTGAGGTTGTAGTCATTGGTCACCACAATCCCATCCAACATCTTGGCCAACTTCAGCAGCTTGCTGTCCACTTCAGTCATGTCTTCGAAATCGCCGTCGTACATTTCCACGTTGATTTCGTCATCGGCCTTCATCTGGTTAATGATATCCAGCCCGCGGCGGCCGCGGCCGCGCTTCAAGGCATCGGCCGAGTCGGAAATCAGCTGCAACTCATGCACCACGAAGGTTGGCACGAGCAACGTGCCTTCTAAAAAACCAGTTTTGGCAATCGCCTGCACACGGCCGTCAATGATCACACTGGTATCGAGCAACTTGTACTTGCGGAAGTTGTCCCCCACCCGGCGATCAAGCAGCGCCGCGTTGTCATCCTCTTTTTTATCACGATCGCGGTCACGATTGCGCTGGCCGAAGAGCTTGCGCCATTCGTCGCGCCGCGTGGTCCCCAGCCGAAAGCCGAAGTAACCAAGCAACATCATCAAAACCAGCGGCAACAGCACGCCCCATGGCCCGGGGAGATTATAAAAGAGAATTGAAATAATGGCAGCTAACACCAGGCCAACAATCGTGCCTAACACACCAAACAACAGGAACGATGCCGATTTCGTGCTGAGATATTTTTCTGCTTGATCGAGTTTGCGGATAATCCAACCGGACGCCACTTCAGAAATGGCCAAGAACACCACGGCGCCGATCAACCCGTCAACGATCGCGTTGTTCAACCACGCAATGCTGTCCAGATGCAACAGCATCCACAAGAACGGCAGCGTGTTGACACCAACGCCGACGCCGACTAACCCAAACACGATTGCAATCACACGTTTTCTCATTTCGTTCCTCCTTTCTGATTGAATACGACTTGCAGCGCCTCACTGACGCTGGCAACACCAATCACCTTAATTTTATCACGGGAAGCGAAGCCCTGCAGGTTATTCTTAGGGACAAAAATACGTTTAAAGCCCAATTTTGCCGCTTCTTTGATGCGATCCTCAATCCGATTGACTCGGCGCACCTCGCCAGTCAAGCCGATTTCGCCGACAAAACAGTCCGTCGGGGCAATTTCGGTATCGCGATACGAGCTAGCAATCGCCAGCGCCATCGCCAAATCAATCGCCGGTTCATCCAGCCGCACCCCACCAGTCGCCTTGAGGTAAGCGTCCTGGTTTTGCAGCATCAGGTTGGCGCGCTTTTCTAGCACGGCAATAATCAGGCTGACTCTGTTATGGTCCAAACCGCTAGACGTCCGCTTGGCGTTGCCGTACATCGTCGGCGTCATCAAGGCTTGCAACTCAACCAAAATCGGTCGCGTGCCTTCCATCGACACCACCACCGCCGAACCAGTGGCACCAGCCAAGCGTTCCTCGAGAAAGAGTTCGGACGGATTAGCCACCTCTGCCAAGCCGCTTTGGTGCATCTCGAAGATGCCGATTTCATTGGTGGAGCCGAAGCGGTTTTTCACCGAGCGCAGCATGCGGTAGGTGTGGTGCATGTCGCCTTCAAAGTACAGCACCGTGTCCACCATGTGCTCCAAAATCTTCGGTCCCGCGATGGCACCTTCCTTGGTGACATGGCCAACAATGAAAATCGTGATCTGGTTAGTCTTGGCAATGCGCATCAGTTCGGCTGTCACTTCGCGAATTTGGCTGACTGAGCCCACTGCCGAATTCATATCCGGTACGTTCATGGTCTGCACCGAGTCGATGATGACGTAATCTGGCGCCATGTCATCGATGGCGGCAGTGATGCTGGGCATATCCGTTTCCGGATACAAGTACATCCCTGAATCACCCACGCCCAGGCGCATCGCCCGCAGTTTGATCTGGCTGGCACTTTCTTCCCCGGACACATACAGGACCTTCGCCCCGCCGCGGGCCAGGTACCCTGACACCTGCGTCAGCAGCGTCGACTTCCCAATTCCAGGATCGCCACCAATCAGAATCAAAGAGCCTGGCACAATTCCGCCGCCGAGCACGCGGTTCAGCTCATTGAGTTCGGTGGCCACGCGTGGCTCTTTTTTGAGCGACACCTCATTGAGCCGCTGCGGGGTGACTTTAGTGCCGCCGCTGGTTTTGCGCGGCGCCGCCGTCTTCACTGGTGCTTCGGTTTCTTCCACCAGCGAATTCCACGCCCCACAATTCGGGCAGCGGCCGAGGAAGGTGGCCGAGATATAGCCACAATTTTGACAAACATATTTGGTTCTCGCCTTGGCCATCTACTCGCTTCCTTTGCTATTACTTCCCAGTGGAGCCAAACCCGGCAGTGCGGGCATTCTCGTTCCCCGTGTCGCCATCGGCCAGCAGATACGGCATGAAGATGCCTTGGCCAATGCGCTCACCTTGCTCAATCACCACATCCCGCGGCGAGAAGTTGAGCATTTGGATAAAGATTTCGCCTTCGTTGCTGGTGTTGTTGTAATAATCCGCGTCGATCACGCCAATCCCGTTCGGAATCACCAACCCACGCTTCAACGGGTTGCTGGAACGGTTAGCCAAAATCAGCACTTCATTGGGCTGCATGTAGGCCTTGACCCCCGTCGGCACCAACAACGGCTTCAGGATCTTCGTGGCCCGCGTGAAGTCCTGTTCGGTCAACGGGTGTTCGTTTTTGATCAGCCGAAACAAGCGAATAAAGTCATAGCGCCAAATACTCTTGAGGACAAAATCCTCCCGAGCAAAAAAGTCATACCCAGCGGCATTTTTGGTTTGCCGCTCCGGAAGCTTCACTCCCTGATTTTCAAACGCCGAAACAATTTCAAAGCCGCGACTTCGCATCGTGTCTCCTCCTTAATGGTATACGTCACATTCTACCACGAGCCGTCCCGCTTTTTGCGGCTGTCAGCGCTTTCTTGAACTAACCTTTTCAAATTGTTACCATATAGTCAAAGAAGACTCGCCTAGCCGAGCCAAAAGGGGGATTTATGATGACCTTTCAACATGAAACCGGCCGTTACTTCTTAAATGACGATACCGGGAAACTGATTGCGGAAGTGACCTTCCAGCCCATCGATGATGGTCAGAATTATGTCATCGACCACACCTACGTTGACCCCATTCTGCGCGGCCAAGGCATCGCCGGCAAGCTGGTGAAAGCTGTGGTGGACCAGGCCCGCGAGGAAGGTAAGAAGATCGAGCCGCTGTGCTCCTTTGCCCGGCATGAATTCGAAACGAAACCGGAGTATGCGGAGATGCGGCGGGTGGCACCGACAGAATAAGCTCGTTGCTTTCTTACCGCTACAACTTCAGTGTAAACGAAAAGCCGATCAACTTGATTGCCAAGTTGGTCGGCTCTTTTTGACACGTTATGTTCGTTCTCTTTAACCGGCGATCGGTGTTGCCGCAATGGTCCAAGTAATCGTCGAGGAATAGTTACCAAGTTTGATTTGCGGGTACGGCGCCATGTTCAACTTCAGATTGGTGATTGCACCAGTGGTTGGCGGCGTATTAGCACTGTAAACAGTCTGTGTGGAGTTGTTATCCGGCAGGTTTACCGTCTTGCCACTATAGGTGAAGCTAATGGTCGTGTTGCCAGCCGTGTAGCCAGTGCCGGCTTCGAAGTTAACTGGCGTCATAGAAGCAGTAATTGTCGTATGAACGCCCGTTGGAGCCGCGGCGGCAAGATTGCCAGTGCCATCCATCGTGCCGCTGACCCCGGAGAGCCCTTTGATGATCTGGCCGACGCTCAAATTTTTAAAGAGAAAATTCGGCGCGCCAATGCCCAGTGGATTTTCGAGTACGGCTGGCGTGGTCACGGTTGTCGTATAACGAGCGTTGTTACCCACAACGACCCCGGCCCCTTCCGTAGCAGCATCATTCTTCTTTGCGGCCAAGATTGGAGCTGTGACGGTATAACTTTGAGCCCCGCTAATTGAATTCAGAAACCCTGGTAAGCTGACATCAACCTGGGTCGCATAAGTCTTAGTTTGCCCAAACTTATCAGTCACCTGAGCCGTTTTGGTCGGTGTCCCCACCGCCGTCCGTGGCACTCCATTCTGGAGGATGGTGACGTTCACTTGGCCATTAGCATTGACTTCAAAGCCATAACCAGTGGTCGTGCGCAGCGTGCCAGTCAATGTCGCCGTATTCGTCGAATTTTGCACCGGCCAATTCTGCTTACTGTTACTACTGTTATAAGTAATCGTGTAAGTCTGGGCAAGCGCGTCGCCTTCATAAATCGACTTCGGCGCAGCGGAGCCATCACGACTGGTGACGGTGGCGGCCACACTAGCATCAACTAAGCCAGGAATAGTTTCGAAAGTCACAACACCTTCTTCGGCTTGGGCCCCGGTAGAGCCGGTAAAGCCCCAGCTAACCCCTTGAGAAATCGCAGTGGCACCGAAGATTTTGGTGATGTCGGCTGCCGTCCACGTCATGGTCTTGCTGAAGGTGTGGCTTGAGCTGAGTTCAATACTAAAAGTTAAACTCCCACCGCCGTCTTTTGCGGTATCGGGGGCCCAGTCAACTTTGACCGTATGCCACTGGCCGTCAGTGAATTTCTCACCACTTTTTTTAGTCGGGACGGATTTACAATTCAAGTGCAACAAATTAGTCAAATAGAAAAGACTCATAGCCTGAGTCCTTGTAAAATGGAATCACCACAACACCAACTACAAGGAGAACTCGGCTATGAGTCCGTACACCCAT
>NZ_BTTP01000018.1:0-47509 GCF_036246225.1 Lacticaseibacillus salsurivasis | reverse complement strand
TTATTAAGCGGCAACAAGTTCGTTCCGCAAGTTATCAGAGCACTCGGACAGCAGCTAGGACATTATACGGCATTGAAACCATGCATGCGATACACAAAGAAAGCCGAAAGAAGCTAGGCCTCTTCGGCTTTTCAGCGTATCAAGAAGTCGACCAATTGTTGGCGGCATAGGCTACAACCACTAAACACAGTCACTTTGTTCTGCGCTTAATTTCAACTTTGCACCAGAACCCCCCTACATGTTCGATGACTCCATTTTGTATAATGTGACATTAGGCCAAGACTATTCCAAAGAGAGCATACTCAAATGCCTTAAGATGGCCCAATTAGGTGATCTTGTTGCGGAAAAAGGACTAGGCTACATTGTTGGCGAACACGGTGGCAAGCTCTCCGGCGGTCAAATACAGCGCATTGAAATTGCCCGAGCACTCGTCCGTCAGCGTCCCGTCATATTGGCCGATGAAGTCACTAGCGCACTGGATGAGGAATTATCAAACAAAATTCATCACTTACTACTGTCGTTGCCTGCAACAGTAGTTGAAATTGCACATCACATTGCTCCAGAAATGGAAGCGAACTATGATTATGTCATCCATTTGGATGACGCATTGGCGCCTATTCCAGATAAAACAGAGAACTAGAGTCATCACAGCGCGGGCTCACACCAGACAATTTTCACCAAAGGTCTCTTCTTCCATCGTAGTTTGTTTCGAAGCTGGCGTTGAAGCGTCAGTGGGGTTCTCTATCTATGGAAAGGTCTTTGCTGGGATTGCTGCTTCAATTTCTTTGCTCATTTCAGGGGGTATCCAGGTATGCTTCTGCATTCACTGCAACTTGTCCCAGATGTTCATCGTTGCATGAATATCAGGAGCCGTCCTTATGATGACTCCAGCAGTCGGGCCTTCGTCGTCTACACCAAGCGCAATCATATCACCGTTGTTCAAGCCCATTGCCAAAAAAAGAGACCATTTCTGGCCTCAATTTAGCCCCTCAGTTTAGCCGTCAATGTAAACCTGGCTATCAATCTTCTTTTCGATCGATGATGTCGAAGTAAATGGTGCCTGCAATACCTATCACACCGACTGGAATACCATACCAGGGGCCTGCATCCGTAGCATAGATAATAACCATGAGGACACAGATTATTGGAAAGAAGACTGAACTTGTAGACATAAGACAACCGCCTTTCTACCCGACAAATACGGTGCGACGAATAGTCCTCAAAAGATTTGTGCGCGCTGTTTGTATAGTGCCTAACGTAGACTCTTCACCAGTTAAGGCTCTAATTCGGAGAAGTGAGCTTGTATAACGCATAGGTGTTCTTATGTTTGACTATTACGCACAATTGCTTTGCCGGATTTTTGAACGAATATGAAGCTCCTATGTCGGCGCCTTTGGTAGGAGTGTACGTAATGTTCTTTTTCCGTGTTGGATCAGTAACCACAACAAACTCTGCCTGCGGTGAAGCTTGAGTTCGCTCAACTATCTTTGTGCCACCAATGCCAATTGCTATTCCGAAGATCAGAGCTCCAAGCAACGTAACTATTTCCCTTATCCCCAGCCTTTTCATTAGTACCCCTAGCCTTTCATATTTACTCCTGTCAAGTGAATGATATCACAGTAATTTTAGTGAATCCATCTCGTTTTTGAAGCACCAACGAAAGATGATGAATATAGAGAATCCCAGAAGAGAACCTGATGTGTTCAAAATGATATCGGTTATGTCCCATAGCCGATTTCCTAGGTAAAAGTAAGACATTCCTAGCTGAACGAATTCAATAGCTAGGGAAATGAAAAAGCAAATCAAAATGTTGGACAACAATTTTTGCGCCTTGTTCCAGAAGAGAGCAACGAAAAATGCGAGGGGAGAAAGCATGACTATATTCCCTAAAATCCGCCTACCAGAATAGAGCCTCAGCTGGTCTATATCTAAATTAAACATTACATTTTCTTGCCCCAGGCCATTTTTATACACGCTAGCATGTGGACCAAATAGATTTATTGGAAAGAGTGTGACAGATAATAAAAAACATAAGTAGACCAAAAATAAGAACAATGCGATGAATTTTGGAAATGTCAATTTTCCTTTTCGCTTCAGAAAAAGAGAGACTAGGATGACAGATAGTACTAGTAATGGTACCAAGAACCAAGAATTTAGTCTTAACGGTGCTGCATACCAGCGGCCATTTTTTAACAATACCAAAGAGAACGCCATCCTTTCGCCATAGGTAAAGATTTATTCACACTTGAATGTTGCCATATCTGGTCTTCTGCCGTAATGCGTGCATTGATCTCGGTGTAGTCGTGGTTATCGAGCCAAGGTTGAATTTCCTCAAACAACAGAAGACAGAACTTGTCGTACTCTTCTGCGTTCAGGTCAACGCTTTGCCGCTGGCGACTGGTAAGGTAGAACTGCAACATATCTGCGACGAGGCATGGTTCATCTTTTTCGAGAAATTTTCTAGTAGCAGCAAATGGAAAAATACTGATGGCATGCGCAATCAGTTTATGTGTCATTATCTATTTGCTTTCAAGACTCCATGGAATCTGGAACACTGGAGAAAGACGGTGAGTATGAGTGCAACTACCGCGGCGTTATGTAATCCTTAAACTATTCTTTGCCCTTCTGCTTCCGGTGGTGTTCGCGTTTCTGGTATTTACCCCTCAAAGAATAACGAAAGTTAATAGTATTTCGACATATCGAAAAACTGAGAATCGCCTTGGTCGAAACCATAGGCTTGTACGAGTTTCTCCCAATCAAGTCATGACTACGCTGCATAGACCGGATAAATCTTTCTTAACCATATACGTTGGTAGAAGCACCTGTCCATACTGCCAACAGTTCATGGGAACCTTGGCCTCTAGTTTAAAGTTTACCGGTGAAACAGTGGGTTATATTGACAATTCGTCTCTCAACAATATACCATCAGTATGTACATTACGATATTTTATGGCGCATACAGTTTATTTACCAATACAGGCCAGAAATCTTGATATAAAAGTAAACAATAGCCGAAATAAATTACGCTTTAACCGCACTTATTACCCGTGATAAAATGCAGTTAGCAAGGATGTCAGTTACATCAATCATTATTTCAGTATTTTTCAATCATTAAACAAGTCTGACACATATCCAGATCAGTGTTTCACGCGTCTACCGCACCGCTGCGCCGCATATTTTCAGTCGTGAGACCAGCCTGGATCAAGTCAACAGATAGAGGAGATGACTAGTGATGAAAAAAGGGCGACTACTTTTGGGGCTTTGTCTTGGACTCAGCGCACTGTCGATTGGGGCGCCTGCCACCGTCTCTGCCAGCACTGACTTACTGACGAATCGCAACTACTACAAACTCGACAGCATCCACAAAGGCTTTTTGGACGAACCGATCTCTGAATCGGTACTGGGCAACGGTATCTGGGCCAAATTTCAGGTCGCCGTTCAAAAAAAGCTGATCACGTATACGCCCGGCATGACCTTCAACCAGTACTACTTGGCCAACAACATCTCGCCGGAAGATAATTTTACCGTTTACCCGAATCTGACGGACCAATACATCCCCTTACCCTCCGGTGCGTATTTGAATGCGAACCCCAATCCAAAAGGGGTCAAGGATCTCACGGGCAATGTCGTCGATTACTTGACCTACGTCGGCCCAACCGATGATCGCGGCGCCTATTGGGGAGACACCGAGTTGGCGGACCCTATCTTGTTCTCCCGGCTGACTGTCGGCAACCTACCGAACGCCGATAACCCGATGCTCATGAAGTTCCCCGACGGCACGTACCAGTTCCCCACCCAGATTGGGTATGGCGAAAGTGCAACTGCCAACGATTACATGTTGACGCCCCAGAATGACTTTGTGATCCCTACGCGGTACAACAAGGTCCGCGACGACGTGTACCTGACCATGCGAAGCCGGGCGTATTTCGGCGCCGGGTTGCAAGGGGCCCAAGCCTTTCTGAGCGCAACAACGAGTGACGGGCCAGTCGTCGGCTCGGCTGATAACGCGAAGCGCTACATCGACACCAGCACCAACGTGTTTCTCACCCAGCAAGGTTATGCCCAACTCGGCACATTGTCCAAGTTGATGGCCAACACCGTCTATACCCGCGCCAGCGCGTCACTGCAAAAAGTGGGCATCGATCAATTCAATGTCAAGATGAACGCTGGGATGAAGACGATCCAAGCCAATAGCCGTGTCGATGACATCGTTTCCGGGAATGGGGGACAGATCCAGCTGACTGGGTTCGACCGCGTGTCGCAGATCGACGACGCCTACCGTTCAGACAACGCGGCGCGACAAGCCGACGCGACCCATACGATCGCGGTCACTTACTACATGTACACGTCAGGTAACACGCACCAGACGGTCGTCACGCCGCTGGCCCCCAACGGCAATCACCTCTACTCTCCTAACGTTTCGGTATTCAAAATTCAGACGTCACGCCCTTACTTGACCGCCGCAGACGCGAATGACGCCCCAATCGCAGAAAAAACCGCGCTAGCCGACTTCGACCACGTCCTCGGTGCCGACAGCATCACGATCACCGACAATGGCCGCACCCCAGATGGGCAGCCCGTCGGCGTGGTCCCGGCCAACCTCAAGGTTCGTCTCAGCCTGGACGGCGGGCACACCTACACCGACACCGCTTACAGCCTGTCCGAACTGAAGGCAGCGCTTCAAGCACACACCTTTGACGCTCAGGCACTAACGCTTGCCTACACCTACGCCGCCGCGGATGCGAATGCCGCCAACATCGGCCAATTGCCCGATGAGATTGCGGACAACACGGGGGCCTACGCCGTCCCTTACGTTCGCACCGTGGCGCTCGCACCGCGCGTCAAAGGGGCCGTTGTCGTCAAGTACGTCGATGAGACGGGCAAGTCGATCGCGACCGACACCGTTCTCTCAGGTAATGTTGGTGATCCATACTCGACGAGTAAGAAGGATGTCCCTGGTTATACCTTTAAGGAAGTCCAAGGCAACCCAACGGGGAGCTTCACGGATCAAGATCAGACAGTTACCTACGTTTACACCAAGAACCCTGTAGCTGGTGGTAACGTCACCGCGAAGTATGTTGATGAAAACGGTAACCCAATTGCCGACAATGTCGTTTCCTCAGGTAATGTTGGTGATCCATACTCGACGAGTAAGAAGGATGTCCCTGGTTATACCTTGAAGGAAGTTCAAGGCAACCCAACGGGCAGCTTCACGGATAAAGACCAGACAGTCACGTACGTTTACACGAAAAATTCAACCACTGATAACAATGACGGTACTGGATCTGATCAGCCGGGCAATCCAGATAAAGCCCCTAATGTAGAAAAACCTGTTCCTAACCAACCAGGAAACCAATCCAAGCCTGGAAAATTACCTCAAACCGGTGAAAACGAAATTCAAAGTCAGACAATGTCGCTTTTGGGTATTTTGCTAGTAACGGTAGGCAGTTTGCTCAGCATGCTCAATATCAAGAAGCGCCGTAACGTTTAACCGTTTACCATCAAATTTACCCGTAACGGATATGAGCTGTTTAGAATAAGACCTTGGAGAATGTTGCAGATTCTTCGAGGCCTTTATTTTAAAAAATTGTACGGCACCTAGAGAGAAGGAATACATCGATGACAATCGGACAACGGCTACGTGAGATCAGAATTGGCTCTGGACAGACCATTGGTAAGCACCTAATAACAGACCGGATATGAATGCCAGCCTCTGGGCGATATGATTGCCTCATCACATATGGTGAGGTGATTTTTATTGGATGAGAAACCAGAGATTGTTCGTATCAAATTGGAAGAGGCTCAACGCCGGCAGACTCAGAGCGTTCCAGCAAAGGCGTTCCAGGTCAGAATCGGTGACAATAAGACCGTGGTGGTCTATGGCCGGATTCAAGGTTACATTCTAGAAGCCCTACTGAAAGCCGTGTTCAGCGATGCTCATTGATGTACGTAAGCTGGGTGGTATTTATCTGATCTGTGGCAAGACCGACTTGCGTCGCGGCATCGACGGTTTGGCCGGCGTGATCAAGGAAGAATATCAACTTGACCCATACAGTCGAGCACTGTTTTTATTCTGTGGCACACGCAAGGATCGGTTCAAGGCCCTCTACTGGGCCGGCGATGGATTTGTGTTGCTCTATAAGCGGATTGAAGATGGTCGACTTCAGTCGCCAACGACCCAAAGTGAGGTGAGAAAGCTACACGCAAAACAATTCGAACGGCTGTTATCGGGCTGGGGACTGGAGTCCACAGTTCGGCCTTACTGGCCACAAAGGAAGACGCCGAATTCTGGCAAAGTGTCCACGAAAAAGTGCTAGAAAGCCCGTCATATCAGTGGTACACTCAGCCCATCTTGATTGAAACGAAGGCGACACTTCATGGCAGAAGCGACTGAAGAACTGCTTCGGCAGCTCCTGGAGCAATCTCAGGAGACGTGTAAGCAGTTAATGGCAGATAAACGCGAACAAGCCAAGCAGCTCCAAGCTTTGACTGAACAAGTCGCATATCTGACTCGGAAACTCTTTGGTGCCCACTCTGAGAAGCTGACAGATCCAAACCAGCTCTCATTGTTGGAGGACGAAGGTGTTTTTACCGACCCAGAGCAGACTGGGAACCAAAGCGAAGAAACAGTCGTCACGCTAGCGAAGCGTAAGCCCAAGAAAAAGCGCGAGGAAACCATCGATCCGGCTCTCCCGGTGCGAGAGACCATCATCGAACCTGACCGCGATCACTGTGAACATGGCCACGCCCTAACCAAGGTGGGTAAGCATTTCGTCCGCGATGTCGTGCATTACAAGCCAGGCTATCTATTCGTTGAGCGGATCTACGAAACGCGTTACAAGTGCACGGATTGTGAGCGTACCGATGGCGAGGCTCACTTATATCAAGGCGTCGCACCGCAAGCTCTGTTTCCTCATAGCCTGGCGACACCGTCATTGGTAACCGAGGTGCTTCACCAGAAGTATACGCTTGGCACGCCGCTGTACTGCCAGCGCCTGGAGTGGCAAAGAGCGGGGCTTACGCTTAGCGAAACCACCATGACCAACTGGGTAATCAAAGCCGCCAACCTGGTCAGGCCGGTCTATGACCTGATTCATGCCCGGCTAGTGGCGCATAAGTTCTTACAGGGCGACGAGACGCCGTTCCAGGTTCTGCGTGAGCCAGGCAAGGCGCCCCGCAGCAAGTCCTACATCTGGGTTGCGCGCACCACCCGGCTAGCCGAGCACCCGATGACCTACTACGGTTACGGCAACACCCGTTCAGGTAAGTTCGCCCAGAATCTCTATCGAGGCTTTACCGGCGTCCTTCAGTGTGACGGCTACGCCGGCTACAACCTCCTGGGTGACAGCGTGGTGCGGGTGGGGTGTTGGGCGCATGTGCGGCGCAAGTTCTTCGATGACGCCGCCAAGGTCAAAGGCTGCTTTACCACAACAAAGCCGCTTGCCATGCTCGATGAGATGTTTGCGCTAGAGGCCAAGTGGATCCTGCTTGAGCCGGCGGAGCGACTGCGGCGGCGTCAGGTGGAACTGAAGCCGGTGATTGATGCCTTTTGGGCCTGATGCGATGCGGCAGACGCGGCCCCAAAGTCGCGGCTTGGTCTAGCGCTAACCTACGCCAGAAACCAGCGGCAATTGCTCAACCGGGTGCTAGATTACGGTGAAGTTGAGTTGAGCAACAATGCGTCCGAACGGAACATGAAGTCCTTCGTCATCGGCCGCAAGAACTGGCTTTTCGCCACCAGTCCCAAGGGAGCGGAGGCCAACGCAATCTGGATGACGCTGGTGGAGACTGCCAAGGCCAACGGGCTCGATCCGAGGAGCTACATTGAATAACTTCTAGAGAAACTATCTCAGTATCGCGCCGAACCTACTGAGGAACAGTTGGCAGCTTATTTGCCATGGCACCAGAACGAGACTGCGGCAAAGCAGATTGCTTAAGCAACAGCGCACCCGCCACCGGGTTTATTCGATGACGAGTGCGCTGTTTTTTAAAATACGGTCGGTTATTAGGTGCTTACCAAGAGATTGACGCCTACGTTGAACAACTGAATAACCGACCACGCAAGGTCTTAGGCTGGAAGACACCATCAGAAGTCTTCATGGGTAAAAAGTTGCACTTGAGTTGACAATTCGTCGGTAATTGATGAACTGGTGTGCCAGATGGGTATCCGCCGAACCCCTGTTACAATGCGAATTTGGCGGCGCCTCAAGATTTCATATTCTGACGAAATGATGGATTGGGTGTGCCATCCACATTTTCACTTTTCGCTCGAAAGCGCCGGTGCATCAATGTTTCTACCCTGTGTTCGGGCAATTTTGTTTTATTTAGTACCCCCCTGTTAGAGTACTGGGGGTATGGGCGGCCGGCTGACGCCGACCGCTCTTTGCTCGCGCTTGCGCCTTTCGCGCTGCACGGCGCGCGCGGCAAAGTGGCGAGACAGAAACGGCGATCATCCTTGTTTTAGATGACCGCCGATAAGATATCCTTGGATGAAGTCGTGGCACAGAGATGGCACACTTCAAAGTGTTTTCGTTGATTTTTGACGTTATTAGCTCTGCTGAAACGCCGCTAGCTCGCTATTCTTACCTCAACCTATATGAGGGCTTGTTTTCACGTGAAACAAAAAGGCGATCAACCTTGTGCGCACCTGCGTCGGGTTGACTGCCTTTTTGGTTGGTATCAACAAGAAAGGCTTGCCTTAATTGCGAGTTTTCCCGCTATAATAAGCAGTTTGGCCGATTTCCTGTTTGGCGTCGCTCCACAGGAAAATTTGGGTTTTCTGACTTGCATCATCAATTCTGACTAAGGCATCTTGCTCAGGAGTTTTGAACGCGTACATCGTTTGGTCATCGTTCACCTTCTTGGCCCGATAAATCTTATTGTGAGCTCGCAGCGTTTGAACTGAGAGCTGACCAAAGACTTTGGCAGCCGCTTTGATCTGCTGCTTCTTTTCGCTGGCAGTGCGAGTCGGTTTGCTTTTCAGTAAACCACCAAAGTTGCCTGCAACCACTTTTTGATTGGCATCGAATCGAATACTGCCCGCCGGATATGCCCAGTAATTGTCCTGCCGATCTTGAGGCGCGCCTAAAGCCTGTTTGACGGCAGCTTCCGTCATACCGACGTGGAGACTTTTTTGGGCCTTGGTCATTTTTGGTGTTTTGGCGGCCCTGGTTTGCAACGGTTGGTTATTGTAGCCGGTGTTGTCATCGACATAGCCGGTGATGCCGCGCAGTAAGCCAGCGGCTAGGAATGCGCCTAAAATGACAACGATACGCCGTTGGTACCACGGTTTGGTTGAATTAGCTTTCATAATGACCTCGTTTGCTAAGTAGAATGTGACAAGCTACAGTTCTACTGTTTAACACGATATCAGTGGTTTTGCAACCGGATACATTTCACCTGGCGCTACGAAAAACGGGAAAATAAAAATAATTAAATAACAATCAAGCGGCAGAGTTCAACTGAAATTCGGTGCTACCAGTTTTGGGTACCGTATATAGAAAGTGATGTGTCATTTAAATTTTGACAAGATAACAAATTGACATTCTTAAGCGCGTAATCTGGGCAAAACCCCCGTTAAATTAACTTTGACAACTATTCGAAACATGCTAACATGTGAGAGTAAACGTTTACAAATCTTGAGAAGGTGAATAACCCAAGAAATCTTCCAGAATAAACAAGGTGAATATCTTGCTAATTTCACAAGTATTGAACAACAACGTCGTACTCGTTGAAGATGGGCAAGATCAACAGAAAATTATCTGGGGCCGCGGAATAGGCTTCAAGGCGCATGCGGGCCAAAGCTATACGTTGAAAACAAGTGACCGCGTGTTCTCTGCCGTTCCAACGGATGACGATAAATGGCTCGACAAGTTCACAGAGCTCTCTGGCAAAATCCCGCGAGAGTACTTCGAGCTCACAGAAAAAATCATCCAGCTGGCGCAAAGCCAAATTGATGCCGATTTCGATGAGCACTTGTTGATACCTCTGACCGATCACATCTTCTTCGCGGTTGAACGCTTCAAGATGGGATTGAATCTCGCTAACCCCATGCTGTATGATCTCAAGCGATTTTTCGCGAAAGAGTATGCAGTGGGGAAAGAGGCGCAAGAGATGATTCACCAGCTCTCTGGTGTGCCAATCTCTGACAATGAAGCTGGCTTCATCGCCATTCATTTGGTGGAACATGAGATTCAAAACTCACATAGCTCGGTGACGAACTTTTCCAACTTTTTGGAAATCACGACAGATGTCAACAACATCATCGAAGCGGCGTTTGGCCGTAAGTTCTCAGATGACAGCATTGCTGTCAATCGGCTCATGACCCATCTGCATTTTCTGATTTTACGTAGCAGCTCAAAGCACGCCACAACCACTTCGGCTGATGATAGCGCACTGCTACAGTCTTTAAAGCGCGGGCACCGGCGCGCAGGGAATTGCCTAGATCAAGTGGTCAGCTACTTGGAGAATAAGCTTGATTACAAGTTTACCGACTCCGACCGGCTGTACCTATTGATCCACATTGTTCACATAACTGAATAAGGGCTTGTAACTTTAAGTAGGCAATACCCAACGACTACAGCTCAGCCAGTCATGGCGGGTTGTGGTTGTTGGGCATTTTACATTTTTAGACTAATTTTTGAGAGGAGCATCAATCATGGACACCGCACAAACCACAGAAAGTCGAAAGACTCGCTTTTATGCGTTTATGCAAAACCTAGGGAAGTCCTTCATGTTCCCAATTGCTACTTTATCCGCAATGGGGATTCTTGTTGGGTTAGGGAGCGCATTTACCGCGCCATCAATGATGGATCGGCTGCCATTTTTACAAATTCATTGGGTTAATGTCATCTTTTCGTTTATGAACACGGTTGGGGGCTTTGGGTTTACGTATTTGCCAGCCATGTTTGCAATGGCCTTGCCGTTCGGCTTGGCCAAGCGTAACAAAGGCGTTGGCGCTATTGCCGCCTTTGCAGGGTATATTTCTCTGAACCTGGGCATCAACTTCATGCTACAACAACAAGGCAAGTTGGTGGCCGCAGCCAAGATGCAACAGGCCGGCCAATCCATGGTGCTGGGAATTCAGTCCCTTGAAATGGGGGTTTTAGGTGGGATCCTTGTCGGGTTAATCACCTACTTCCTGCTTGAACGCTACCAAGAAGTCAAATTGCCTGATGCCTTTTCCTTCTTCGGTGGCATTCGGTTCGTACCGATTATCTCGGTCATCGTTGAGTCCTTTGTCGGTTTGGTAATGCCATTCATCTGGCCGATTTTCCAAAGTGGGATTGTCGCATTAGGCCACGGTATTCGCGCCGCAGGGATCTTCGGACCTTTCCTGTATGGGCTTGCGCTGTCCGTGCTGAAGCTGATGGGCCTGCACCATATTCTTTTGGCCATGATTCGCTTTACTGATGCCGGCGGGACTGCCGTTGTTGCTGGTAAAACCGTCAATGGCGCGCTGAACATTTTCTACGCGCAGCTGAACGCTGGGGTGCCGGTTTCCGGTAAAGCCACGGCCTTCTTGTCCCAAGGCTTTATGCCAACCTTCATGTTTGGCTTGCCAGCTATCTGCTTGGCCATCTACCTGACGGCGCGGCCAGAAAACCGCGACCGGATTAAGGGGCTGCTGATTTCTGCAACCTTGGTGGCTTTCGTTTCTGGGATCTCCGAACCAACCGAATACCTCTTCCTGTTTATCGCACCAATGCTGTATGTGTTCCACACCTTCATGCAAGGGCTGTCTCTGTCTGTGATGGCGTTACTTGGGGCCCACATGGGGAATACCGATGGTGGCGTGCTCGACTGGATTTTGTTCGGCTGGTTGCAGCCTAATTCCAAGTGGTGGTTGTTAATCCCAGTCGGCGCCGTCTGGTTCGCCATTTACTTCTTCTTCCGTTGGTACATTCTGAAAAAAGATGTCAAAACGCCTGGACGTGAAGCGGAAGGCGCAGCAGTTATGACGAAAGGGGCCGGGATTTACGATCCAGGCATTATCCTTGGTGCCTTAGGTGGGGCTGCCAATATCGTTTCACTGGATAACTGCGTCACTCGCCTGCGTCTGGAAGTTAAGGATCCAAGCAAGTTGAATGACGATGTATTGAAGCAATCTGGTGCCTTGGCGGTGATGAAAGCAGAGAAGTCTGTTCAAATCGTTTATGGTGCTCAGGTGCAAAGTGTTAAAGATGGGGTCGAAAAGCTCATGGCGAGCGGCGGCGCTCCAGCTTAGAAGGGACAGCATAGCATGACACAGTATGATTTTGATACGTTAGCTGATCGGTCCATTGATAATGCGCGTAAGTGGGATTCGGGTATTGTGCACAGTAAGTTTCCCAAGGTGCGTGAAGACTTCATTCCGCTTTGGATTGCGGATATGGATTTTCAGGCGGCCCCAGAAATTCGCCAAGCCTTGAGTCAGATGGCCGACAATGGCGCTTACGGCTATACCTACTCCACAGAGCGCTGGTATCAAAGCGTGATCAACTGGCAGCAAACGCGGCATGGTAATCATGTCGAGAAGGATTGGATTACGTTAGGCTACGGGACCGTGCCTAACATGCATGTTCTGATTCAAGCCCTGCTCGGACCTGATGACAGTATCCTGCTCAACACGCCAGTTTATGGGCCATTTGCTTATGCTGCTGAACACAACCAACGTCGGGTGTTAACGGTGCCGTTGATCAAAAATGGCACGCGTTACGACATGGATTGGGATCAGTTGGAAACGACGATGGCTACCCAACATCCTAAGCTGACGTTCTTCTGCAACCCGCACAATCCATCCGGGCGGATGTGGACAAAAGATGAGATTATCCGGTATGCTGAGTTATGTTTGAAGTATCATGTGCTACTGGTGTCAGATGAAGTCCATTCCGAGCATATCATGCAAGGCACTTTTGTTTCGGCACTGCAGTTGCCAGAGAAGTATCTTGATAATCTGGTCATGTTCACTTCGCCTAACAAAGCCTTTAATCTCGGCGGGTTAAAACTTTCCTATTCTATTATTCCCAATGCAGAGTTGCGGGGCATCTTCCGCAAGCGTTATGCTGCCAATTCGGTAACATCTCCGAATGTGCCGGGTCAAATTGCCATGACCGTGGCATACGAGGAATGCGGCGACTGGTGTGATCAGTGTGAGGCTTACATCCGCGAGAATTTGCGGATTACCGCTGATGCGATTAAGCGCGATTTTCCGGGATGGGAACTGATGGATATGGATACGTCTTATCTGCCTTGGGTTGACGTTGCTGGCTCTGGCATCGACATGCACACCATTGCGAAGACCATGGCTGAAGATGCCGGCGTCGTGGTCGGGATTGGTGACGATTACGTGGCCAATGCTGATGACTTCCTGCGCTTGAACCTTGGCACCTCGCATGCCGTGATTGAGGAAGCCATGACGCGAATGGCGACGACCTGGCAAAAAATGATCAAATAATCGAATTGGAGTGAAATAGGATGTTCAAGTTATTCAAAAAAGCCGTTAAACAAGTTTCGTTCTCAGCCCCGGCCACCGGCCAATCAATGCCGATTACCGCGGTGTCAGATGACATGTTTTCACAGAAAATCATGGGGGACGGCTATGCCGTAAAACCGGACAGCGATGAGCTGTATGCGCCAGTGAGCGGCACCATAACATCAGTTTTCCCGACGAAGCATGCTATTTCATTCAAAACACCAGAGGGCTTAGAAGTGCTGCTTCATATGGGTGTCGATACCGTGGAACTGAAAGGCGCGCCATTTACGCTCACTGCTGAAGAAGGCCAAACCGTTAACGCTGGTGATGCCTTGGGCACGATGGACCGCGCGCAGGTGGCAGCAGCCGGTAAGTCTGACGAACTGATTGTTGTTTTTACGAACAAAGATCTGATTTCAAATGTGCCAGTGGTCGGCACTGCTGCGGTTAATCACGGGGATGCATTAGGCATGGTGACGCTGAATAGTTGATAGCCAACCAAGCTAAGTTCCGGTGATGAGCTTGAACTTAATCCGCTGCGTTGGAAGGGTTATTACTTCGTTTTCACGTGAAACAATCAGGCCAATGAGCCAAAAATGGCGACCAGCCGCATGCGCACTGCGCAGGGCTGGTCGCCATTTTTGATGGCTTAGCGACTAAGGAAGAAATCGTCGTCTGAGGTCTGTTGAATAATGACGGGGCGTAAGCTAGTTTGTGCCTGGTCAATAACATGCGCCAAGGCTGCGGCATCGGTTGGCGGCGCGAGTACGATTTGCAGCACTAAGGCCAGATTCATGCCGCCAACCAGTCTGACATTCGGCAGATCGAGCAACTTCATGGCGGCGTTACACATCGACCCGCCAACGATATCCGCCAATACCAGGACGTCTTGGTCTGGGGTGATGGTGGTCTTGATGGCATGGATGATGGTCTCGGGCTGGTCACCTGGCATCAGGCCATAAGCCTCCAGATTCGCCTGTGGACCAGCAATCATCTCAACTGCCGCCTTCATGCCTGGCGCTAGTTGATTATGTGAAACCAAAATTATTCTTGTCATTGTACCGTTACCCTCCTGGTTGTTCGAATCCCTATAAGCAAAAGGCGTGCCAATTTATGTCGAGCCCGCAATCAAGTATGTTGGGATTGCACTGACAGGTGGGTTAGGCTTCAAACACGATATCGTACAAATAATTCAGCTCGCTCTCAGGCACCTTCACCGCATAGGTTGATTCGATGTCAGCTAGGGCCCGCCGTAGCTGAGCCAAGCCTTGCACCCGCTCGTCCGGGTTTTGAGGCGAATAATCCAAAGGCTTGTCATTACGAATCAAGCGCTCAATTAGCGCCGAAATATGCACATATAAGGTCGCTCGTTGGTTGTTTGAGAGGTGGATCTTAGCTCCATCTTCCAAACGCTCAATCATCGCGCCGACAGAGGCAATCACCTTGTGGACGTCCAAAATCGTGACGGCCGATAACAGGCGCTCAATTGAAACATTTTGGATCAGCTTTTCGTTGATGCTGGTTAACACATCTTTGTCTTCGATGGTTGGAAACAGCTGATGCAAGACTTTGGAATCTTTGGTTGAGACCAGCGTTTCTAGCGAAATGAAAGGCACAGCATCCAGCTGGGGGTCGTTAGTGCCAACAATCGCCACCACATCATATTGCTTGAACATTGGGGCAGTTTCGCGGTATTTACGCAGGAAGGCATAATCCACGGCTTCCACCTTGTAGTCGACATCTGGCGGGATACTGTTCTCGAGGAGGGTTTGAATCTGACGTGCAGAGCCGACACCAGTGTGGCAGGTGGTCACAATCATTGGGGTTTTCTCAATGACAGGGTAGGTCAGCTTATATTGCGGAAGCAGTTTATCTTGAGCCCGGCGCCCGATTTCATCGATAGCGGCGCCTTGTTGAATCATTTCACCAACCAGCAGGGCTTCTTGCGTTGACACGTTGTTAATCAAGAGCAAGGGACCGTTCACCAAGTCGCCAAGCCGTTCTGGCAGGACCATCAAGGAGCCCATGTCGACGAGGACAATCAAGCCTTTATGGCAATCATACTTTTTGACATATTCCACCAAGAACCGTTTGACCTGATCCACCGAAACGGTGAGTGGCATGTCATAGGCGTCAAACACCTTGTGGTTAAGGAATTGATTGACGACATCCGCAATGGAGCTGGCAGTGGAGAAGCCATGCGCCAGAATTAAGGCATGTTGACCGGTTTCGATAGTGTTCAGTTCCAACGAAAGTAAGTAACCCAGCAATAACAGACGATTGAACGCGTCAAGGCGAAAATCCAACTGGGTGCGCACCAGGTCCAAGAAGGCCTTCAACACCTGATTTTCCACGGTGGCATTTTCGGCTAAGACGGTGAGTAGGTGCTCAATCTTCGCCTCATTGGCTGGCGGCAGCGCCATTTCGAAATCGTGCTTCCGGTACATGAAGTTGGCAATCGCGACGACGGCGTTGCCTTTGATTTTCACAAAAAAACTCGAGTTCAAATAGTCGAACAGTTTCTGAATCAAGGCGGTCATGTATTTCAGCGATTCATTTTCAAAGCGCTTGTCTTGATGCACCATCTGATCCATTAACGCTGCGGACTCCCGCGCGACTTGCTTCCGCACCATCGCCGCCGTGATCTTATGGGCCTGCAAGTCGCTATCGACTTGCAAGAATTTTTGAATTAAGAGATTGACCAAGGCGTTATCGTCGTGCCAGGCCTTGATGTAATCAGATAAAACACTTTGTGGGGTGAAAGTCACCGGTTCTTGAACGATGGTTTCTTGCTCATTAACGGCCAACAGATCAGTGAGCAGGCCATTACCGATATTTTCGGTGGTCATCACCATGTGCTGTTTGTCGTCAGTTTTCGAGAAAACGCGGGCGCACAGGATGCGAATATCGGTTTTCAGCTCACCAATGTTGGCCTTGTAAGTATGGTTATAGAGGCGATTAATAATCCATGGGCTGACGGTGACGGTCATGTTGAGGCGGTTGGCCTCCTCGATAAATGAGGCATAAATGTGCGAGCGCAGTTCAATCTTTGAGCGGTCATTCAGATTGGGAATCTTAACGGCAATGGGGATGCGCCGCATGAAGGTTTGTAAGAACGTGCCTTGGAGGTCTTCCGTGGTGGCAAAAATCAGACGGACATTGCTGTGCCGTAGCACCCCGGTGTCACCCATGCGCTGGAATGTACCGGTGTCCATAAACGAGAACAACTTTTCCTGACTCTCTGGGTCGAGCCGGTGACACTCATCCAGGAACAAAACGCCGCCATTGGCCTCTTCCAGCAGACCTTTCATGTCGGTAACGGCGCCGGTGAAACTACCCTTGGCATAGCCGAATAAATTGCTCGATAACAATTCTGGATTGTGATAATACTGGGCACAGTTCAACGTCAAAAACGGCGCGTTCTGGCCAAGGATGCCTTCTTGCCGGCAATACTCATAAGATAACCGGGCTAAATGACTTTTCCCAACGCCGGTATTACCTGACAAGATGAACGGCAAGCCGTTGGGCGGATAGGCGAGCGCGGTGATGATGCGCTCAATGTCTTCTTTCATACTTTGGTCGCTGCCGATAAAGGCCTTGAAGACATTATTATGCCTGACTTGCTCATGCTCCAGTTCCTCAAGCGAGGCATAGACATCGAGCTTAGGCGCAAAAAATTGCGCGGAAAAAGCCTCGCGATCAGCAAAATAAGTCGGGCGTGATTTGATTTGCACGACTTGCCGTTGTTTTAACAGCTCATTGAGATATTGGCTGGTGGTATTGCGGCTCAGCGATACCGCCTGGGCAATCATCTCGGTGGTGATTTGGGTGAGGTCTTGCAAGCTGGATGCAGCTTGGGTGGCTTGCCGCACTTCGGCTTGGACTTGCGAAATACCCATAACGTCCTCCTTCGACACATCTTTTATTGCTTAACATTCTGTCGAAAACATCATAGCATCTATTCAGATATTCACAAGCACCATTTGTAAGCGCTACACCATAGAAATTAATTTTAGGCCGGTCCCGTGCGGCTTAGCGCGTTTTCGCCAAAAGTTGGCACCGTACTTGCTTAAGCCTTAGTGAAGGCCTAAATTATTTTTCTGCAGAAATTATCAAGAGGTGAGTTTATTGATCAAAATGTTGAGAATCGACGAGCGGTTGGTTCATGGGCAAGTGGCACTGATTTGGAGTCGCAATCTAGGGGTTAACCGCATTATTGTGGTCAACGACAAAGCGGCCAATGACCCGATTCAGACGGCATCGTTAAAAATGGCAACGCCGGATACGATGAAAGCCATCGTGTTAACCCGAGAAAAAGCTAAGCAAATGTTTGTCGATCCCCGGGTCCAAGCCTTAGATGTCTTGATTGTGGTGAATAATCCCCAAGATGCCCGCTTTGTGACAGAGCATTTGGCGGGTATTCCTAGGGTGAATATCGGTAACTTTGGTCGCGTTGGGACTGCAGACAAGAAAGAGTATACCGACAATCTTCGCCTCAGCGATCAAGATGTCGCTGATCTACAAGCAATCGAAGATAGTGGAATTACCGTTAATTACCAGATAGTTCCTGATCAACCACTAATTCCGTTTGACAAACTTATTCGTAAAGGAGCTTAAACATGGTTATTCAAGCCTTACTTATTGCCATTATCATGTTCCTCACTAAATTCCTTGACTGGGGCTTTTTCAACATTAACATTCGCCCAATCTGGATTGGCCCATTAGTTGGGTTAGCACTTGGGGATTTGCGCGAAGGCATCTTAATGGGGGCGGCCATTGAAGCCGTCTTTCTTGGCACCTTTAGTGTTGGGGGTTCTGTTCCTTCTGACATTTCTTCCGCCGCAGTTTTTGGCACAGCATTCGGGATTTTGCTGAACAAAGGCACTTCTGCTGCCGTGGCCCTGTCAATTCCAATCGGCTTACTCGCCGTTTTGCTGTTTAACTTAATTGCCGGTGTCATCTTTAACTTCGTCGTTGACTTTGAAGATCGGGCAATTAACAACCACAATGACAAGCTTTTCACTGCGGCCCATTATTTTGCCATCATCTTTTATCCGCTGGTGTTCGGGATTGCCGCTTTCATCATCATGATGGTTGGGGTTGAACCCGTTAAGAACCTGATGGATAACATGCCAGCGTTCGTTAACAATGCGTTGACTGCGATGTCTGCAGCTTTGCCTGCCGTTGGGATGGCGATCCTGGTTAACTCCATGTGGGACAAACAGCTGATTCCATTCTTCTTCATTGGGTTCGTACTGGCGGCTTACCTGAACCTGGGCACCATGCCAATTGCCGTTTTAGGCGCTGCCTTTGCGGTTTACTACATCCTGACCGATTTCAGCAAGCGCAAGAACCACCAGAATCCTGATGGTCCAGCTGCCGGCAAGTCTGGCAACGCTAATTCCGAAGAAATGGAGGACTTCCTATCGTGAGTAATCAAACTAAAGATCTGACCGCAGAGGATAAGAAAAACATTCATAGCATTTTCTGGCGCGGTTTCACCGTCATGGGTGAAATGACGTATGTGCGGATGCAAGGCCCTGGTTTCGGTTGGACGATGATGCCACTGATGCGTAAGCTCTACAAGGACGATGACCAATACTACGCCGCGGTGAAGCGCCACATGCAGTACTTTAACACCAACCCGGTCTTCCTGCCTTTCCTTCAAGGCATTGTGTATCAAATGGAAAAGGAAAATGCCGAGAAGCCCGTTGAGAATATTGAGGAAAGTGTCCAAGGCTTAAAAGTTGGCCTGATGGGTCCTTTGGCCGGGTTAGGCGACTCCTTCTTCACTGGGACTTGGCGGGTCATCACGACTGGGGTGGCCTTGGGGCTGGCCGCTAAGGGGAATATCCTTGGCCCAATCCTGTTCCTGCTACTCTTCCATATTCCGTATTACCTGGTCCGTTACTATGGTGGGGTTTTGGGCTATAAAGTCGGCGCGAACTACATCGCCGAAGCCCAATCGAGTGGGTTACTCAAATCGATCACCAAGGGTTGCTCAATGCTTGGGCTGATCATGATCGGCGCGATGAGCTTCCTCAATGTGCCCCTGAAGTTTACTGTTAACACCAAATTCGGTGGAGTGCCATTCAAACTCCAAGATACGCTTGACGGGATCTTGAAAGGGATTGTGCCACTGGCTGTTATCTGGTTCCTGATTTGGTTGCTCCGGAAGAAGAAAGTCTCCACAACGGCGGTCTTGATTAGTGTCATTGTTGTTTCTGCCGTTCTTGGTGGCCTGGGCATTATCATTTGAGGTTAGGCATATGATTATCGAAGGTACCTATTTTTCTAAATCGCTCTCTCGCCATGCCAGTTATGTGGCAGTGTTGCCGAAAACACTGACGCCGAATACCCATGTTTTGTTCCTCCTTCATGGGGTCAACGCCAATGAAAAGGCCTGGCTGGTCAATACCCCTTTACCAGATCTCGCTAATGAAAACAACATTGCTTTCTTCTGCCCCAATGGTGAAAATAGTTTCTACACCGACCATCAAGACGGTGAAGATTATGGTACCGCGATTGGTCAAGAATTCTATGACGCGATGGCAGCAACGTTTCGGCTAGACTTCTCTTACCTCAACGTCGCGCTGGCCGGCTACTCCATGGGCGGGTATGGCGCGGTTAAACTAGGCTTGCAGTTTCCTTACTACAGCGCGCTTGGCGCCTTCTCGCCAGCGTTCATCTTCTATAAGCGTCATCGGGGTGATCCGGTGTTCAAACATGTTTTCGCCAAAGGCCTCGAAGGCAGCGAAAACGATGCGGTTTATCTCTACCAAAAGCGGCTCGAAGCAAGTCAGCCACTTCCTCAGATTCGCTTGTATTGTGGGGATGCCGATCCACTGGACGAACATACGAGAGCGTTCAAGCAAGCGGTTGACGCAATGGCGCCAGCACCGCTGGCTTATCAGCAGCAACACGGCTTCCATGATTTCTCGCTGTGGCGGCCGGCATTGACCGACTTCATTGCGCATCTTTGGCACTAACACGGTGATACAATTCAAAGTAACAAATTTTTAACGAGACTTGAAGACATCCAGATGGCGTCATCTGGGTGTTTTTTTGTGGCTCGGTGCTGAGCACTCACTGCCGTTGCGCCTTATTCGCTGGTGCACGCGGTTAATAGCCGGGTAAAAGGGGAGTGGCCCGCTGGGTTGAGGCCTTTCCTAACAGTGAATAGGGCCTTTCAGCAGGAAGCAACCTTGGTTGGTTTCGGTATGAGGGTTGAATGCTGGTGCCAGCGTTTTGCCTGCTGACGGGGAAACCCTTGATGGCGTGGCTACTTCGACAAGCAAACGAGGCGACTGTGCTCTGACTTGATCGCGCGGTGACAGCTATGATGAGCTGGCACTAAAACCCTGCGTGACGTGTGCTTTGACTGGCTGAAGCGCGTGCTTTGAATGCAGCGGAATTGAAGGGAACTGGTGATATTGGCTTGATTAAGAAAGACTCCAGAAGCTACATCGACCAGTCGCAGCGCCAACCACCGTCTTGCCACTGCTGGCTGATGGCAGGGCATCTGGCTAGACTAGCAGCCGGTGAAACGACACAAAAAGAGCTGGTAGGCGTTTGCCTATCAGCTCCAATCTGAAAATATCGGTTAGAAAGGTCCGGATTAAGCGCGCTTGCGGTAAAGGCTGAATCCAGCGGCCATCAGTGTTACGACCAGCAGTCCTACCCCAGTCAATAGCGAGGCTTTGTGGTTACCGGTTTTGGGAAGCGCGTTGGTGCTCAGCTTGCTCTTAGCGGCCGCAGCGCTGATATTTTTGTGGCTCTGCGCTGTAGGTTTGGTTGCTCCGGTGGCGTGGCCTTTGGCTGTCGTGGTGGCCGTAGCCTTGCCATGATCAAAACTACTGTCAGTGCTAGTCGTAGTTTTGTCGTCGGTGGTTGGTGTAGTGGTGCCAGTTTGCGGCTTGTTATCAGTAGTTGCAGGCGCTTTTGGCTCATCAAGAAGGGCTGGTACGGTCAATCCAGCAGCGCCTTGGTTGACTTCGCTGCGCTTGCCAAACAAGTGAATGTCGGCAAAGCTGGCAATCCCAGGCCAGGCGGGGTCAGTGGCTGGCCCAGGTTCGTCGACTTGAATCTTGATGTAACGATAGGCCACTTTTTGCTGTGCTTCAGCGATCGGCACGTTTTGCATTTGATTGTCTAACTTGGTGGTGGCGGTAGTTAGCTTCGTCCAAGTCTTGCCATCGTTGGAGCCATAAAGATTGGCGCCTTGGGTGCGATTAGGGAAACCGGTCCGCGCCAAGAAGCTAGCACCAGTGATGGTCACTTGATAGTCGGTGCCGAAGTCTAAGACGGCAGGGGTCATCCAATCGCCACCGTAACTGGCTGGGTCATCGTCGACTAAATTGCTGGTGGAGAAGGTCAGCTTGCTGTCAATGGCGCCAGTTTTATCTAACAAATTGGCTTGGGCCAAGTCGGTGTAAGCCGCATAGTTGAGACTGCCATCCTTCAGGGTTGGATTGAGTAATTCGGCTTGCTTGATGGCGTCGGCGTAGGCTTGTAAGGCAGTTTGGAACTCCGCGTCATCGCCACTCTTAAGCAACGCTTTGACGTGATCGGCCGCTTCATTAAGCTTAGTGAGTGAAGCAGTGGTGTAAACGCCACTGGCTAGCGTCTTCGTGGTGTTGTTGTAAGCCTGAGTGCGATTGTCTTCAACCGTAATCGTGAAGGTTTTGGTGATGGTCCGTTGCCCATTGGTGGCTTGAAGAATAACGGGATAAGTGCCCGCCGTTGTTGCGTGGTAAGTCATCGTGCCATCTGCAGCGAGCGTCAATCCTTTCGGTCCATCAATCAGCGAAAGCTTGGTCGCGTTAGTCGCCGTCAGTTTTTGCGTTAGCGTTTTGCCTGTAAACAGCGCCACGTCCCGGGTATTTTCGCTGAAAACCGGCAAAGCGGTAGCGTCCGTGTAGCAGCCAGCATTGAACGTGACTTTGGTGTTTTGCTTACCAATGACCGCAAAGAAGTCGAGATTAGCTTGACCGCCTTTGGTTGGGTAAGCAATCGTGATCCATTCGTTATGCGTATCAGGCAGCGCAATGGTTTGATAAACCAGATTTGGTTTATTGTTACTGCTGATTAAGAGTTTAGCCTGGCCATTGGTCTTGAGCTTCAGGGCAAAATAGCCATCTGCTGGTTTAACTAAACCAGTTAAGGCCACTTGGGAACCACCGCGGCTAGTGGTGGTGTCCTTAGGATACAGGGCATCATAAGCAGTTTCTTTGATGCTGCTTTGGTCTTTAGCAGCGGTGACCGTGATGCCATCCTTATCGCGAGTCGCCAAAGTTGTGTCTAACGGCGTCCCCAATTGGCTGAAGCTGACATCACTGGTTTTGCTGATTGTGCCTGGGAAAGTGTCCGTCGCGGTAGCTTTGGCTGCTGGCATCGAAAGCCAGTAATCGGTCCCGATTTCGGTGATTTTGTTGTCACTGTATGCGCCCCAGTAATTCAAGGCCGTTGTGCCTTCGTAGAACGTGGTGCCATCCAGGTGTGTGGCTTGGGTGGTAATAGCCGGGTAAAGCTTGGCAATTTCCGCTGGGCTCATGCCTTCTTGGAAGCGATAGTAATCATAGATTTCGCTTGAAAGGTAAGGCTTGTTCGTCCGGCCGCGACCATCGGTGCTGACGGCGCCGCCGAAGTCGATGAGATTCTGCACGCCATCGGCCTCGATAGAAGGATGAGTGGCGTCGCCTTTTTGCGATACTTGAATCCAAGGAATCGTTTCACCTGAGTTGTAGCGGTAAAATTGCTCCGCTCCGGCAATCAGCCGATTATTGCCAAACGCATAAGGATCAACGGCATTGGTAGCAGTTGACGCAGTGCCGGTAGTGGGATCAACCTTGGTGCCTTGGTTGTTAATGATGCGAGCTAGGCCAGTCAGACAAAAAATATCATCTTTTGAGTGGTTGGCATCGCGGCCCATTTCCAAATGTTGAATGAAGTCGACGCCAACTGGGTTGCGCGGATCATCGGCGGTCATCTGATGAAACATGTTGTTGAGCGCCCCGTTGATATTAGGCCGACTGGAATTGGCGTTGATAAATGTTTGTTCCACGTAGTCATTGTACGCGGTGCGGTCATCTTTGAAGATGGCTCCAGCAAGTGCGCCAGTTAACGGGTACAGGTGTTGGGCGAGGTATTGATCTTTGATTTTGATTAGCAACTTTGAAGTGAGTGGATCAATCAGGTTGTTGATCAATTTCGAGTTATCTGTATCGGTCCAGGCCAACTGTACGGTATTGCCCTGATCATCGGTGTAAGTAGGCGTTGTCACTGACGTGTATTTGAGCAACTCCGCGGCACTCACGAGATAATAAAAGGGTACTGGGGCGTGGATGTGCGCATCAGCGTAATACTTGAAACCATTAGGATCCATGTTTTCCCAGATTCGTACAAGCCGAATGGCGTTGTACCGATATTGTGAATCACCAGTTAAATAATAAAGTACGGCTTGCGTATAGGCTCGAAAACCGTCTGCGCTAAGCGTCAACTCCTGGCCAGATGAGGTGAAAGTGGGATCCTTTGGCGTATCAAAGGTTCCCGCCTTTAAATTGGCGGCCTGGAAAGTGGTGCTGGCGTAGGGACTTTCGAGCATTCCTTGATAGTATGCTGTCCATGGTTGTTTGCCTGCGGCTAATTCGTCGCGGGTGTTTTGGAACTGGCTGGGATCCACACTGATGGCTGGGTGCAAAAAACCGTCAGACCTGGTGATGTTGAGCTTGACCGTGTCTGAAATGGCGGGCGTGGTAGCGGCGCTGGCGTCGTGTGACGGTAATAGGGCAATACTACCCAGAGCAACGAGCGTCACAGCGACACCGCGCCACCAGGCTCGATGTTTGATAGAAAATGACATTTATCTCTCCTCCTAGAAAGTTTTAATACAACTAGGGATAAGCAAGAAAAAGGCCACATTGTGTCGAAATAAGTGGATGAAAAATACCGTCAACGATGCCAAAAGATGGCCGGGCCCTTTTTGGCAGGGGGGAAAATTTGTTGTGAGAAAACGTAATCAGGTTTCATGTGAAACACCCAATGCTTGAGAATTGCCCTTGACCACTCACTTAACCGGAATGTTCAGCCACTTGCTATCGCAGAAGTGGCCCTTTTGTTGTCATTCGCCTTAAATTGGCACGATTTTTGCGTATAACAAATAAGAGGTGAGCAAAGTTGACGAAAATGGCAGAGCTAATTGTGACTGATTATGGCGTCAAGGCCGACGCAGCGGCTGTTCAAACCCGGGCCTTTCAGGCAGCGGTAGATGCGTGCCGTGATCTTGGCGGTGGGACGGTGGTTGTACCAGCAGGACGGTTTGTAATTGGTAGCATTCGGCTGTACAGCAATACGCGGTTATTGCTCAAAACCGGAGCTCTGATTAAAGGGTCCACCAACCTAGCTGATTACCAGACCTTTGGGGAGGACCCAGGTATCGCGTATTTGCACGCTGACTACTACATTAAAGCCTGGCATTTGCCGCCGTATTATTTTCATGCGCTGATTGCCGCGTACGATGCCACCGATATCACGATTGAGGCTGAACCACGGGCCATCATTGATGGGCAGGATGTGTTTGATCCGGCCGGTGAGGAATCGTTTCGCGGACCCATGGGCATGGTGTTCGCCAGAGTCTCAGGGTTAACGCTCAAGGGCTATACCATTCAAAACGCCGCGAACTGGGCGCATGTGATTGCGCGGTGCAAGGACGTTCAGATTAATAGCGTGACGGTGCTGGGCGGCCATGATGGCTTTGATTTGCATCACTCGCAGGCCATTGAAATTGGGCAGTGTGTTATCAAGTCCGGTGACGACTGTCTTGCCGGCTATGACATCACTGATTTGACGATGCATGATACGGTTTTGAATACGGCATGCAACAGCCTGCGCATTGGTGGGCGCCAGCTGAAGGTGACACGCTGCTTGTTTACCGGACCTGGGGAATACCCGCATCGCAGTGAAAATACTCATAATACCCATGCCATGGTGAAATGGTATGCGATGGCGGCTGATGCGGCCGTCGAATCGACGACTTTTGAAATCAGCCACTCGGTCATGTTTGAAGCCCGGAATTTGGTTACGTACACGTATGGCGACAAAGTCTTCATGCAAGATGGGCAACCTTTGCGCGTGCTTAGCTTGGTGGGGGATGTGATTGGCGAGCTTGAGCAGACGTCCAAATTCTTCGGCCATGGTCAGCCTGTTCAGTTGAAGCTCAGCCAGTGTCAGGTGACCCCGCCGAGCGGTCAGCCTTTGCTCCAGATTGATGATGCGGCAACCGTCGTGCTTGACGATGTGACTTTGACAGCGCCGACGACGATTCGCCGGCGTGGTCAGCCTGCGGTCGCGTTGAGCGGCCATATCGCGCACCAGGTCATTTAGACGGCTTGAGCTTTTGAATCCACTTCTTGAAGGCGGTAGAATAAACCTGAAAGAAGATGTTAAATCATGAAAATCACTGTATTAGGCGTCGGCGGCATGGGCAGCCGGTTTGCCTTGATGTTGCACCAAGCCGGCAACGACGTGACCTTGGTCGACGGCTGGCAAGCCAATATCGACGCCATTCGTCAAGATGGCATTCAGGCCAACTTTAACGGCAAGGCGGTCAGTGCCAAGATGCCGATTTACTCCCCGGCTGAAATCGAAAAAAGTGGCGTGCAAGCCGATTTGATTGTCGTCTTCCTCAAGTCTAACCAGTTGAAGACGATGTTCGATCAGGTCAAAGCGCTGATTCATCCGGATACTTACGTGCTGTGCCTGCTGAATGGGATCGGCCATGAAGATGTTTTGGAGCAATACGTGGCCAAGGATCACCTCATTCTTGGCATTACCATGTGGACTGCCGGCATGACCGGTCCTGGCCATGTCGAGTTGGTTGGGGATGGCGAGGTCGAGCTGCAAAACTTCGCGCCAGCGGGTAAAGACTTTGCGCTACAAGTGGTCGATGTCTTTGACAAAGCCGGTTTGCATCCAAAATATAGTGAGAACGTGAAGTATTCCATCTGGCGTAAGGCGTGCGTCAACGGCACGTTGAACTGCTTGTGTGCACTGCTGGATTGCAATATCGGTCAGTTCGGTAAGACGACGGAAGCACCGGACCTGCTCCACACGATTATCGCTGAATTTGCGGCGGTGGCGGCCAAGGAAGGCGTGATGCTGGATCAAACCGAAGTCTACAATCACGTCGCGGCGACCTTCACGGCGAACATTGCGGATCACTATCCTTCCATGCACCAAGACCTCGTGCAGCATCACCGTTTGACAGAAATTGATTTTATCGATGGTGCGGTGGCGCGCAAAGGCGAGAAGTACGGCATTCCAACGCCATACTGCAAGCTGCTGACACAGTTGGTTCACGCCAAAGAACAATTGATTGGCGCGAAATAGGGTTGAAAAAGGCGGCTGACATTTTCGTCAGTCGCCTTTTTTTATGCCAGGATACTAGTTAAAAGTGTCGTATTCGGCTGCCATCACCTTAAACATGTGCCGCCAGTGGGGCCACCACTGTTCGTATTGCGCAGCGGTCTCGGGATTCGGCGTGTAATGCGCGAAGTCACTTGGTTCCTGGTTGATTTGGGCCAGCGAATTCCAGCGGCCCAAGCCAAGTAGACCAATCGCAGCCGCCCCGCGCGCGGAGCTTTGGCCACCATCCAGCACGTTGAGCGACCGGTTCAAAATATCCGCCGTCAATTGGCACCAAAACGGACTTTGGGCGAAGCCGCCAGCGGCAAACAGTGGCGCATCGTTGCCCGCCAGCTGCAGCTTTTGATCAACTAGCTTGAGGTTAAATAGCATGCCTTCTACTGCCGCACGAATGAGGTCGGCGCGGGTGTGTTGGGCGGTTAAGCCGAGGTAGCTCCCAAAGGCGTTGGAGTCCCATAACGGGGCCCGTTCGCCGTGCAGATAAGGCAGGAACACTAGATGATGCGCATTCGCCGGCGCCTCAGCAGCCTCGGCCAAAAGCGCGGGATAGTCGGCTTCCTGACTCGGATCAAAGACTTGCTGAAGCCAGTTCAGGACGTTGCCACCGTTGTTGACCGGGCCGCCATTGACCCAATAACCAGGGGCGAGGTAATAGCTAAAGGTTTGGCTGCTGGCATCCAGTTGCAGATCATGCAGCGTGGTGCGCAAGGCGGCGGAAGTGCCAATCGTCAGCGTTTCGTCACCAGGGCGAATCGCGCCGAGGCCGAGGTTGCTTAACGGGCCGTCGGTGGCGCCGAGCACTAGCGGCAGACCGGCGGGCAAGTTGAGCAGTGAGGCACCATCCGCAGAAAGTGGCACATGCGCTGTGGTTTCAACCAGCGTCGGGAGCTGTTTGGTTTCGACGCCAGCCAGCGCCAGCAGGTCCGGGGCCCAAGCTTTATTTCCCGGGAAAAACAACCCAGTGGCATTGGCGGTGCTGTAATCCATGACATATTGCCCAGTTAAGACGGCAAAAAGATAGCTTTTGAGATCGAGCACATGCGCGGCTCGCGCCACCAGACCCGGCTGCGTTTGGTTCAGCCAAAGCAGTTTGGCAAAGGGAGTCATGGGATGGATCGGCACCCCGGTTTGCCGCAGCAAAGCGGCTGTGGCCGGTTCGTGCAGCTGATCAACAATGGCGGCCGAGCGGTTGTCAGCCCAGGTCATGATTTGCGTCAGCGGTTGATCATCCGTATCCGTCAGCACCAAGCTATGCATAGCCCCGGAGAAGCTCAAACCAATCACCTGGGCAGCGTCAATCTGGGTTAACACTTCCCGCACGCCAGCCTGCACTGCTGTCAGCAAATCAGCTGGCGCTTGTTCCGCCATGCCTGGCGTGGTTTGCGCCAGCGGGTAGCCATGATTCGCACTGGCCAAGGCGTTAGCGTTGAGGTCGTAGGCGACCACCTTGGTACTGGTGGTGCCAATATCGACTGCAATAATGGATTCTGTCATATCAAACTCAATTCTTGTCGATGGGATGGCCGCCGAATTCGTTGCGCAGAGCGGCGACGACTTTACCGGTCATGGTGTCAGTGCGTTCAGAGTTGTAGCGCGCCATCAAGGCCGCGGTGATCACTGGTGTCGGGGTGTGCTGGCGAATGCCTTCCTCAACCGTCCAGGCGCCTTCACCACTGGAGTGCATCACGCCTTTAAGCTGCTCAAGCTTCGGATCTTTGGAAAAGGCATCGGCCGCTAGCTCCATTAGCCAGCCGCGAATGACACTGCCGTGATCCCACATGGCAGCGACAGCTTCGTTGTCGTAGTCGAACGGCGAGTTGGCCAGCACATCAAAGCCTTCACCGATGGCCGCCATCATACCGTATTCGATGCCGTTGTGGACCATTTTCAGATAGTGACCGGAGCCGGCAGGGCCAGTGTAGAGGTAACCACCAGGCTGAGCGATGGCTTCAAACAGCGGCTCAATTGTGGCAAACACGGCCTTGTCGCCGCCAATCATGAAGTTCCCATTGGCCCGGGCGCCGGACATGCCACCTGAACTGCCGACGTCAAAGAAGTGCATTTGCTTGGCGTCAAAGGCCTTGGCTTCCGCCAGCGAATCCTGATAGTAGGAATTCCCACCGTCAATGATGCGGTCGCCAGCCGTTGCTAGTTCGCGTAAGGACTGCAGGGTGGCTTTGGTTGGTTTGCCAGCAGGCACCATCACCCAAATCAGGCGTGGGGTCTGAAGGCTGTCAATCAATGCGGCCAGGGTGTCAGCGGTGGTGATGCCTACTTCAGTAGCGCGGGTGCGGGCTTCTGGCATCAAGTCAAAGGCCTTCACGGTCAGGCCGTGGTCTTGCATGTTCTGAGCCAGGTTCAGGCCCATTTTTCCGAGTCCAATCAATCCAATTTCCATGATGTGTTTGTTTGCTCCAATCTGTGTTTGCGATAGTCGTCGTTCAAAATAGTATCACTAAAGGGGCTAGGGACGCGAATGAAGCCAGCGCGTCTTGGTGCTTCACGCTAGTTGCGCTCAAGTCGGCAACGCTCGAGCGAATAGCTACGACAGAAGCATCAAAGCTAAAGTGCAGCTTTGATGCTTCTGCCTAGGCTACTCGTCGAGCTAAAAACGCCGACTTTCGCAGCCTTACTTCGCAGCCTTACTTCGCAGCCTTTGCGCATGCTTCAATCAGCCCGTTCAGGTACTGACTCCCGAGGGCGCGGTCATAGAGGCCATAACCGGCACGGCCGGTTTCGCCCCAAATCATACGGCCGTGGTCTGGGCGGATGTAGCCGTCAAAGCCGCTTTCTGTCAGGGTGTTGATGATCTCGTACATATCGATAGAGCCTGCCGAAGAGGCGTGGGCGGTTTCGTGGAAGTCGCCGTTTGCCCCGCGCTTGAGATTGCGGGCATGCACGAATGGGACGCGATCCAGCCCGACGAATTCGCGGATAATCGCAGGGACGTCGTTGGCCGGGTCTTCGCCGAGGCTGCCGACGCACAGGGTCAAGCCGTTCATCGGGCTATCGACCATGTGAATGATGCGGTCCAGATCATCGCGGTTTTTGACGATGCGGGGCAGGCCGAACAGCGGCTGCGGCGGGTCGTCAGGGTGAATGGCCATTTTGATGCCCACTGCTTCGCAAGTGGGGATGATGGCAGCAAGGAAATAGCGCAGGTTTTCTGCCAAGTCCGCTTCGGTGACCCCTTCGTAGGCGGTGAACAGGGTGGCGAGGTCATCAAGGCGTTCCGGTTCCCAACCAGGCATCGGGTATTCATCATGCGCGGCTTTGGCCTTGGCAATCATGGCTTGAGCGCTGCCTTGCACCTGGGTGTGGTCGAAGGCCAAATCCGTGGAACCGTCTGGCAACTGGTAAAACAGGTCAGTCCGGGTCCAGTCAAAAATCGGCATAAAATTGTAGCAAATCACCTTGATGCCATACTTGGCCAGGCGTTTGATGGTGGTGATGTAGTTTTCGATGTACTGATCGCGGCTGGGCCGGCCGAGCTTGATATCTTCGTGAATGTTGACGGACTCGATGACTTCTAGCTTCATGCCGGCGGCTTCAACTTGCTGCTTCAAAGCCGCAATCTCGGCTTCTGGCCAGGCAGCGCCGGCCGGCTGGTCGAACAAGGTGCCAACGATTTGATCCACGCCAGGGAGCTGGCGAATTTGCTGTAACTTGACGGGATCGGCATCTTCGCCGAACCAGCGGAAACTCATTTTCATGGTCATTAAGCGTCTACTCCTTTAGCAAAAGCAGTGGTATCAGGCAAGGTACGGTTTTTGATCAAGTCACGATACCAGAGGCCTGAGCGTTTCAGCCGGCGGGCGAGGTTGTGCTCGAGGTCGATTTCAACTAAACCGTAGCGATTCTTGAAGGCATTCATCGGGGACACACAATCGGTGAAGGCCCAGAGCATGTAGCCTTCGCAGTTCGCGCCTTCGTTGACGGCCTTGATCAGCCAGTGCAAGTGTTCCTGGATGAAGTTGATGCGATAGTCGTCATTGATCATGCCGCTGTCATCGCGGAACTGGGCTTCGTTTTCAATGCCCATGCCGTTTTCACTGATGAACCACGGGAAGTTGTTGTATTCATTCTTCATGATCATAGCGAGGTCATACATCATTGGGGGATAGATTTCCCAGCCGCGGGAGGCGTTGAACTTGCGCCCCGGCAGGACAAAATCGTCGTAGTACTTACGCGGATTGAAGGCGGCTTGCGGATTCCACAGGTGTTCCGGTTCCTTGACGCGGGCCGGGAAGTAGAGGTTCAGGCCAATCACGTCGATGGTGTTCGCCGCAATGATGCCATCGTCTTGCGGCTCCGCCTTGAACTGGATGTCGTTGTGATCCAGCAAAGTCAGGAGCTCATGGCTGTAGTGCCCCTTGAGCAGCGGGTCGACGAACAGCCGGTTGTGGAACAGGTCATAGGCGTGCGCGGCGTCAACGTCCGGTTGATAACCCGCAGCTCGCGGATAGGCAAATTCCCAGTTGTGGATAATACCCACGCGGCCGGGTAGGTCCATGTCCCGGTAGGATTTCACCACTAGCGCGGTGGCGAGGACTTTGTGGTAGTTGCACTGCATCCATTTTTGCGGATTGAGGTCATGCGGGTAGCGCACGCCGTCGAGGTGAATGCGGGTTTGCGGGACAATCGGTTCGTTGAAGGTGAACCAGTCGCAGACCCGATCGCCGTAGCGCTTGAACAAAATGCGGGCGTATTCGACGAACAGCCGGACGACTTCGCGAGAATTCCAGCCGCCGAATTTATCCTGCAGGAATTGCGGCACTTCATAGTGTTCCATCGCAATCATCGGTTTGATGCCGGCGGCGAGCAAGGCGTTGATCACATCATCAATGTGCTGGGCGTAGTCTTCATCGACCGTGAGTTTTTCGTAGTCGGTGAAAAAGCGGCTCCAGTTAATCGAGGTGCGGTAGGTTTTCAGGCCAATTTCTTTCATTAAATCAATATCTTCCTGATATCGGGTCATGAAGTCGGTGGCCACGTCTGGGCCTTTGCCATTGTGCCAAACGAAATACTCGTTTTTGTACCAATCATCCAAGTAGGAGTCTTGGCCCGGCTTTTTGCCTTTCCAACCTTCTGTTTGCCAAGCGGAAGAAGCGGCGCCTAATTGAAATTGTTCTGGAATTTGCATGAAGTCCTCCTATATAACGGCTGCGTGACGGGAAATGAGAAACGGACCTGACGTTGTCGGTCAGATCCGCCTTTGTTTAAGAGTGAAAATTAGGCCTTAGCGTCGGCTTGATCGGCGGCATCGGCAACGTCTTGAGCGAGGTTGCGCTGATTATTCGCGATTTTGACGAATGGCAGGTAAATCAGAATGGAAACGAGGATGCAGACCACCTGAGTGGCAACCGCGCCCCAGCTCCCGCCAGTCGCTAAGAAGCCAGAAATCAGTGGTGGCGTTGGCCATGGCGTGTAAACATAGGCTTTAGCCGCAAACCCGGTAATGGTGGCGATGTAGCCGATGGTCCCAGTGACCAGTGGGGTGATGACGAACGGAATCCCTAGGATTGGGTTCAGCACGATTGGCATCCCGAAGATGACGGGTTCGTTAATGTTGAACAGCCCAGGAATGAAGGACAACTTGGCAATCGCCTTGAAGTCTTCCCGCTTGCTGACCATGAAAATGGCAATCAACAAGCCAATGGTTAACCCGGAACCACCCATGCTCATATACATATCCCAGAAAGGCATGGTGATGACGTTTGGCAGTGGCTTGCCAGCAGCGAAGGCTTCGGTGTTGGCGGTGATCGCCGCAATCAACAGGGGTTCGCGGATCGGCTTGATCATCTGGTTGCCGTGAATCCCGATTAACCAGAACACTTGGGAAACCAGCATCAGCAGCAAGATCCCAGGCAGGCCTTGCACGACGTTTTGCAATGGTTGTTGAACCAAGCTGTAAATAATGTCGAACAGGGACATGCCGGTGGCCAAGTTCACGAGGAAGCTGCCCAAAGCAATGATGGCCACGGTGAACATGGTTGGGAACAAAGCAGAGAAGCTGACCGACACGTTACTTGGTACACTGTCTGGCATCGTGATGATCAGGGCTTTACGGTGCCGCAACCAGTTGTAAAGTTCAACGGAAATGATGGCAATGAACATCCCAAGGAACAGGCCCTTAGTATCGGTATATTGCTTAGCGAAAACGTCCGTAACCGCAATCGTCTTATTATTGCTGGTGACAAAGTTATAAATAGAAGGGTTGATGCTGACATAACTCATGAGGGCGATGACACCTGGGAAGTAACCCTCGATGTGATTGCGTTTCCCCATTTGAATCCCGATCAGGAACACGGCATAAATAGTGAAGAAACTCAGCGTGGCATAGTTGATGGCGGCAGTGATTGGCTTGAATGTGACCAACCAGTGCAAGGCTTTGATCTGCGCCAGCCCGTTGACGTCATCGAAGACCATGCTGGAAAACAAAGTCGCAAAGGCCCCGGTGATAATGATCGGGATCAAAGAGTAGAATGATTCCTTAATCGCGGAAATGTACTTGTTGTTGTTCACAACCAGCGCAACGCGGTTAAGACCATTGATGATCTTGTCTTTCATTGTACTTTTTCCTCCAAACTGATATATTAGTATATGAATACGATTTCATCATAACGAGACAGGCCTCCGTTGTCAAATAAAATTTGAGAAAGCGTTACAATATGAGGGCAGTCATTCGTTTGACGACCGAAAAGTGAGGGACCAACGTGCAAAATCCAGCCGGTAACATGCAAACCACCGCCTACGACCAACTGCGCGACATGATCATCCATGCCGAGCTGATTCCAGGCGAAAAAATCAGCGAAGCCACTTTAATGACCCAGCTTAGACTGGGTCGCACGCCGCTGCGCGAAGCCATGATTCAACTGCGCCAGCAAGGCCTGGTGGAAATGATTCCCCAAAGCGGGACCTACATCACCAAAATCGACCTCACCGTCGCTGAGGATGCCCGTTTCGTGCGAGAAGTGTTGGAGCGGCGGATTGTTAAAGAGGCGATTCAGGCCCACAGCGCCACGCTGCTCACCACGCTGAAAAGCCTGATTGCCCAGGCGGAAGTGATGTCCGAAACCCGCGATCCGCGTGCTTTCTTCCAATTTGATAATGATTTCCATCACGCCTTGTTCCAGGCGGCGAATAAAGACACCGTCTGGCAGTGGCTCCAAAGTTTGAACATGCAGCTGGACCGGTTCCGCTGGCTCCGGTTGTCGGTCACGGCGCTGGATTGGAAGACCATCATTGCCCAGCATCAGGAAATTTTGCAGGCTGTGGCCGCTGGGGATGCTGCCGCCGGTGAAAAGCTGATCGGGCAGCATTTGAAGTTGATGCTGGAAGAAGAAGGCAGTTTGCTGAAGCAGTATCCAGATTATTTTGCGGAGCGGTAAGGAGCTGATAATTTCGGCGTCTTATTTAGATGATTGAGAATAAATAAATTACCCCATGACGGCTGTAAAGGAGCTCAGCATCATGGGGTAGTTTTTTATGCCGTATATATTTGGGGGATGCGACTTTTAGAATCGGGAAACCTAATTTTTATTGGAGAAAGAGTAGTTTACTCATCGCGGGGTGATTACAAGTTCTCTTATAAAGTGAACTTTTCCTCTTGGTAATTGTATTCAGCATATTGTTCACTAGGGGCGTGTTGGACCGCAAGGAATTTTTGATCATCACGTTCGTCTTCAGCGGCGAGTTCTTCAACGCGGCGTTGATGACGACCACCAATATATTCGGTGCTCAAAAACTCATCAACAATTAACTTGGCAAGCTCAACACCAATTACTCGCGATCCTAGTGAAAGCACGTTTGCATTATTATGCTCGCGTGCCAGCTTGGCTGAGTATGGTTCACTCACTGACGCACAGCGAATTCCGGAAACCTTGTTGGCGGCGATACCAATGCCGATTCCGGTACCACACATGATGATGCCAAGGTCGTAGTCGCCGTTGGCAACTGCCTCACCGACCGCTTTGCCGTAAATAGGATAGTCGGTTCGATTGTGGTCATAGGTACCAAAATCATGAACTTCAAACCCCAATTGTTTAACGTATTCTATGAGCGGATTTTTGAGATCGATACCTGCGTGATCTGAACCAAAAGCAATTTTTCGCTTGGTATTCATAGTTATGTTAACTGGCAATGTTTACAACTCCTTTAAGCTTGGGATGATTTCGGAATAAGGCTTGTCTTTTCCGAAGAGTGCAGACGTGCCTACAACAAAATTATCAGCCCCAATAGCGGCAAGTTGCTTGATGCGATCTGGAGAAATCGCACCATCGACAGTGATTTGAAAATGAAAAGTAGACTTGAGTGCGGCTAGCTTTTCGATTTTTGGGACCACATATTCGCAGAAAGGCTGGCCGGCAAAACCGGGATTGACCGTCATTACCAAAACTCGATCTACGATTGGAAGCAAAGCCTCAATTGTAGCAACTGAAGTGCTGGGATTGATAGCCAAGCCGGCTAACATTTTGTCCTGTGTGATTCTGTTTAAAGTGCTGCCGGGATTTCGATCGGCTTCAAAGTGAATATCAATTTCTGTGGATCCTAATGAGCGGAACAAAGGTATATAACGCCCGGGATTATCGACCATTAAGTGGGTATCGAGGGGAATAGTGGAAAGCTTGTGAACCGCCTCAAAATCTTCAACGCCCAGAGCGAAATTTGAAACAAATTGGCCATCCATGATGTCCATATGGAACATATCTGCGCCTGCTGCTTGTAGCGTGTCAATCTCTTTTGAGATCTGCGTGAAGTCAGCAACCATTAGTGACGGATAAATTGAATTTGTCATAGAAATATCTCCTATGCCGATTCACGAGACACTAATTGAACTGGAACCGTGATTTTCTTAGGGATGTCAGCCTCTGGATCGGCGATTAACTTGGTTATTGTCTGAACTGATAAAGTGGCGATTTTTTCGATGTCCTGACGCACAGTGGTTAATGCAGGGGTTACTAATCTGGCGTACGTGTTATCGTCAAAACCCACAATGCCTAGGTCGGTGGGTACTTTAATTCCTAGATCGATGGCTTTTCGGAGAGTTAATGCAGCAATATAGTCCCCCAGGCAGAACAAACCTAACCGCTGTTTTGTGTGTTGTTTTAAGAACTTTTCAAGAGACGCTTCATAGGGGGTGATTTCGTTATGAGGCAACGCAAAGAAATGATCCTCAGAGATGGGGATGTTGTTTAACTCAAGTGCCGACTTAAAGCCTGCAATTCGGGCCGCCCGTGATGTCGATTTGTGTTGTTGTGAAACTAAAATCGGAGTATACCCGCGATCGATTATTCGCTGGGTGGCAATTAGAGCTCCGGTTTTATGATCGGATGAGATGAAGAACGTATCTTCGTTCTTGGGCTCACGATCAATGCAGAGAACAGGAATCTTATCTGATAAAGAGGCGGAATCAAATGGGTGTTCCCCCGAGATTACAATCAAGGCGTCAATTGATTTGGCTTCAAGCGTGTTGAGATAGTACTCCTCCATGGCCAGATCGCGCTGGGTGTCGCAGATGATTGTTGAGAAGCCCAATTCAAAGAGCCCTTTCTCAAGTTCTTGTACAGTTCTACTGAAAAACTCATTAGTAAGGTCGGGTACTAGGACACCAATCGTATTAGAGCGATTCATGCGAAGACTCTTGGCTAAAGTATTAGTCTGATAGCCCGTTTCTTTGATGATATTTTGGACTCGCTGTCTTGTTTCCTCAGAAAATCGACCATTGTTGTTGATCACTCTAGATACGGTGGCAGCTGATACTCCGGCAAGACGGGCAATTTCCTTTAGGGATACTTTGGCCTTGTTTGTGACTTCGCTCATGGATAAGACTTCCATTTCTTAATGATATTAAATCTGGGATGTAATTATTTGGGTAAACGTTATCTCATCGTCAATATAGACCAAACGTTGCAACTGTGCAAGGACAATACCGGACATTTATAAACATATGGCATGTCGACAATGGAAAAAAGCCTAGATATCAAGGATTGTTTTGAAAAGTGTAGACTATTTTTAAGATTTTTGTTGACTTTGAAATAGAAAGGGTTTTCAATAGGGCCTAGGGGATGAGGGAAAACGTTTACTCAAATTGCGACATAAACAGAAAGCGAGGGACCTTAACCGGGCATAAGTCACGGTTTACTAACAAGTTTAAGGATTAAGTTTGAGTTGATTATCCGGAAGGAACAGAAATAATTCTATATACCCACCTGAGGTTAGGAGGAGCAGAAATGCTGGAAAAGATTAAACAACGGATCCCAGTGGATTCGATACTCAGCGGTGTAACGAAGTTTAGTAATTTCAAGTTTATCAAGGCAATGAAGGATGGTTTGGCCATTACAATGCCCTTCACCATTATTGGGTCCTTCTTCTTGATTTTAAGTAATTTTCCTTATCAGCCTGTAGCTGATCAATTAGCCGCTTGGGGGTGGTCACCATATCTGAGTGCAGCGAGTGGTGCAACCTTTGACATGATGGCGGCATACGCTGTAATTGCATTAACCATTCAATGGGTTAAGAATGAAGGCTTTGACGGTGTACCTGCTGGATTACTTGCATTCGCAGCTTTTGAAATTCTTTTACCACAGTCCGTTGATGTTTTGAATGCGAAAGGCAAAGTCGTTGGCACAGCCACAGGCGTCATCGATAAAGCATGGACTGGTGGCCAAGGCTTAATTGGGGCTATCTTAATTGCGACAGTAGTTGGTATGGTCTATTCATGGTTCTTGAAGCATAAAATTACAATTAAAATGCCAGAAATGGTTCCACCTGCAATTGCGGGTGCGTTTACTGCTATCATCCCTGGGGCTGCAATTATTGTTGGTTCAGTGCTGGTTCGCCTATTCTTCAACGTTACAACTGGCGAAACGATGATGCAGACAATTTACAAGTACCTGCAAGTACCGCTGCAAGGTATGACTGATTCGTTCGCAGGATTGATGATCTTTATTCTCCTGATGAACGGTTTCTGGGCCTTTGGGGTTCACGGCTCAATGATTGTTAACGGCTTGCTTGGACCTATTTTGCAGGCCAACACGCTGGACAACGCTCGGCTTGCAAAACAAGGGGCAGAAGCCCTTCAAGCGCATGGTCACATTTTCATTCAGCCGCTGATTGACCAATTCGTTAATGTCTCAGGTGCTGGGATGATGTTTGGGTTGGTTATGTATCTGCTATTCTTCTCTAAGTCACAAGCATTCAGAAAGTTGGGTAAACTGTCCGCTTTACCAATGAGTTTCCAGATTGTGGAACCAATCCTCTTCGGATTACCAATTGTGTTTAACCCAATCATGATTGTGCCATTTATTCTTCAATCGCTACTTTCAGGCGGTTTGACTTACATGATGATTGCCATTGGGGTGTTGCCGAAGTTAACAGGCGTTATGTTGCCTTGGACGACGCCGGCGGTTATTTCGGGATATCTAGTTGGGGGCATCCCGTACATGCTCTGGCAGATTCTAATGTTGGTAATGAGCTTCTTTGTATACTTCCCGTTTGCGAGAATCAGCGATCGCATGAATTTGGAACGAGAAGAAGGCAAGTTATCTGCAGAGTAGATAATGGTTATTGATGCAATGTGAGGAAGGAAATGATGTCATTGGCTAAAGCTTTTCCAAGTAATTTTTTATGGGGTAGCAGTACAAATGCGCAACAGTTTGAAGGCGGTTGGGACGAGGGCGGTAAAGGCTTATCCATTTCAGATGTTCGAGTCCTAGACAACGATTATTCAAATTTTCATGTGGCGAGTGATCATTATCACCATCTAGAGGAAGATTTGGATTTGTTAGAAGAAATGGGAATGTCAATATATCGTTTCTCCATTGCCTGGTCGAGAATACTACCTTCTGGGGATGATGAGGAGCCAAACTCAGAGGGCCTTGCCTTCTATGATCGAATGGTCGACGGGCTGATTGCGCGGCACATTGTTCCGGTTGCTACCTTATATGCCTATGATTTACCATTAGCTCTTCTAAAAAAGTATCGCGGGTTTTTGAGCCGTAAATGCATCGATGCATATGTTCATTATGCTGAAGTGGTTTTCGAACATTTTAAGGGGCGTATCAAGTACTATGTCCCGTTTAATGAGCCAAACACTTTTCATCGTGACAGCTTCTATGTTGCAGGAGATGCAAATCTAACTCAGCCTGAAATTTGGCAGTGTGAGCATCATTTCACTTTAGCGTATGTCAGGGCGGTTAAATCGTGCCATCGAATTGATCCTAGTGCCAAGATTGGGCCGAACTGTGCATGCTCTATCACTTACCCGTTAAGTGCTGATCCGAAAGACATGCGGGCTGCGACGAGACAAATGTATTTTGACAGCTACGCTTATATGGATTTGTATATCAAAGGCGAATATCCTGCGTATTTCACGCACTACCTGGAAAGCATTAACTGCATGCCACACATGGAGCCGGGAGACTTAGAAGAACTAGCGGGCGTCAAACCTGATTTTCTTTCCAGCACTTACTATTTCTCGAGTGTGGCAAGTTACAATAAGCCAGATAAGTCACTAGAAACCTCAAGACCTGACAAGATGTTCCAAGAAGGGTTGGTTCGATACGGAACACGTGTCGAAAACCCATATACTCCGACCAACGAATGGGGATGGAATATCGATCCGGATGGCTTCTATTACCAGCTAATGGACCTATATTACCGCTATGGCCTTCCGATTCTAATCCTAGAGAATGGTTACGGGGCTACAGAACAATTAGATGCTGATAATAAGGTTCGTGATGATTACCGCATTGACTATTTGGCTAAACACCTTGAGTGTCTGAAGGAAGCTATTGCTGATGGGGTCGATGTTATTGGTTATTTGACATGGTCAGCTTTTGATTTACACTCGACCCGACAAGGCTTCATCAAGCGGTATGGATTTGTGTATATTGATCGTTATGAGCATGATCTCAGGACGCTCAAACGTTATCCAAAAAAATCGTTTTATTGGTACAAGCAAGTGACTCAGTCAAATGGCGAGGACTTATCGACAGACCATATTGATTACTGATCCTGTCGATTTTAAATTTAGTTTTGAATGCGTTTCTGCACACTAGAGATTCTCTCCGCGGGAGGGAATCTTTTTATTTTTGGGCGAAAGCGAACTCAATCGGCACGCGTATTGTTCTGTCTGTGAAATCTGACCAAAAGTTCAGAATTAACCATCAGCTTTTCCTTGCAACCTCGCCCACAATTGCTAAACTAGTTCTAACTAGTTTTTAATGTTGGGAGGCAGGCCGATGACAAGCGACTTGAGTTTTCGCGCGGGGTTGAAGGACGTTTTGCCCACAGTGTTCGGCTATATTGGCGTGGGGCTGGCGTTTGGCGTGGTGGCGCACACCGCGCATTTGTCGGTATGGCTGGTGATGCTGATGTCCTTGATTGTCTATGCCGGTTCGGCGCAGTTCGTGTTGGCCAGCATGCTGATGGCCGGTAGTCCAATCGGGGCCATGGTAGCGTCGGTATTCCTGATCAACGCCCGCATGAGTCTGATGTCGATGACCGTCGCCCCTTATCTTAAAAAGGAATCCTTAACCCAAAATGTGCTGATTGGCAGCCTGCTCACCGATGAAACCTTTGCCCTGTCAATGAATAAACTGAACGCGACCAAGCGGCAGCTGAAGCCAGCCTGGTTTCATGCCGCTAACCTTGGTGCTTACCTCGTTTGGTGCGTGGCAACGATGGTGGGTGTGCTGATTGGCAACATGATTCCCGATGCTAAAACGTTCGGGTTGGATTTTGCCGTGGTGGCGATGTTCATCGGGCTGCTGTACCTGCAGATGATTACCGATAAAACACGGCCGCTGCTCCAGCATCTTACCGTAGCAGGATTTGTGGCGCTGACGATGATTGTGCTCATGCGTTTCATCCCAGGCACCTCGGCCATTTTGGTGGCAACGGTGCTGGGCTGCTTATTCGGAATGGTGGCGGTGAAGCGATGACAAATTATATTCTCCTAACCATTGTTCTGAGCGGGCTGGTCACCTGGTTGCTGCGGGTCGTGCCGTTTGTACTGGTGAAAACCACCACGCTACCGGCAGCAGTGGTGCGGTTTTTGAGCTTTGTGCCAGTGGCGATTTTAACGGCAATTTTTGTGGAAAGTCTGCTGGTGTATCGCTCTGGTGCTTGGCCGGGGGTCAACTGGGAAAATCTCTTGGCCTCGTTGCCGGCAGTGGTGACTGCGGTCATCACCAAGAGCCTGCTGGCGGTGGTGCTGGTGGGCGTCATCGCGATGGCCGTGATTCGGCTATTAGGATGGGGCTAGTGCTTGACCACCAAAAAAACCTTCATCAACTCGACTGCGAGTGATGAAGGTTTTTTTGCACCGTGCTTAATGGCGGCGCAAACGATTGAGGCCAAAAAGACTAATTAGCAAGGCACCGCCAGCTAAAGCGACTAGCGGGTTGGCTTTGTCGCCGGTGGCTGGTAGGCGTTTGGTTGCCGTTGCTGGCCGCGATGATCGGGATGGCTCAGCAGTTTTTGCGGTATTAGTGGATGGTGCCGGCGTTGGGACTGGCGTGGGCTTAGGCGTCGGTTTGGGGTCAGGCTTTGGTTCTGGTTTTGGCTCGGGTTGAGGATCCGGTTTTGGATCTGGACCCGGCTCTGGATCCGGCCCTGGTTCTGGATCCGGCCCTGGTTCTGGATCTGGGCCCGGCTCTGGGTCAGGTCCTGGTGTGGGCTCGCTTTGGCCAATGATTTTAAACGTTTGGCCTTGTGAGTAGCCCGTCATCTGGCCCCCGTCTGTGCGATGAAAGCTGATATTGGCAAACACATAGCTGTCGGTATCACCGGTGACGGTTAATGTGAACGGGATGGTGAACGTCCCACTAGGCGCAGTTGGGTCGGGCGCAGTGGCTTGGCCAGTGACAATTTTCACTGCAGGATTATTGCTCAAAATGATGAGTGAATCCAGCGGCAACGCCCCGGTGAGGCCGTAGTAACTGACGATGAGTTCGCCCTGATAACTCTGGTCAGCGACCACTTCGGCGATGTCCGACTGGTGGCTCTGTCCGTCCAGCATAAAGGTGAAGTTACCGACTTCAAAGCCTGAACTGGCTGGTTGAACGCTGACGGTGGCGGTAGCAGCTACGACCGGCTTAGCCGCCGACCAAGTGGCGGTAGTGAGGCCAAGACAACTGGCCGTGGCCAAAATAACGAAATATTTTTTCAAAAAAGTGTCCCCCTTAACGCAGGCATTATACAAGAGAAACCAACGTTTATCAGCAATATACTTAAATTATTATCTAAAACTGGTTGAATTCTAATGTCGTTTTATAAATAGGCTTTTAAGCCCGATAAAGTTTGTGGTTCCGCGCGATAATTTTGCGCTACACTGAAGGCAACGCATCATGCGTAGGAGGCTATCATCATGCAACTGATCGTCAAGCAGCTTCAAACCGAATTAAGCAACGACGCCACGTTAACCGCATATTTAGCCGACAACTCGCCGGAGATTGAGCCGGCGCGCGTGCGGCCGGCAGTGCTCATCTGTCCTGGGGGCGGCTACGAGTTTGTGTCCGATCGCGAGGCTGAACCCGTGGCACTGCGGCTGCTGGCGGCGGGGTATCAGGCCTTGGTGTTGCGCTACAGTGTCGGCCAGACGCATCCGTACCCCGCTGCACTGCTGGAGCTGGCCACGGCGATGCAGCTGACGCGTCAAAACGCCGCGGCGTGGCACATCAATCCTGATCAGATTGTGGTGGCTGGTTTTTCCGCCGGTGGCCACTTGGCTGGCAGCTTGGCTACCGGTTGGGATGGCCCACTTTTGAAACGGTATGGTTTCAAAGCGTCTGAGGTTAAGCCGAATGCGCTGATGTTGGCCTACCCCGTGATTACGGCGGGCAAGTTCGCTCATCGCGCTTCTTTTCTTAACCTGTTGGGCCCGCACCCGACTGATGCAGCGCTCGCCGCAGTCTCATTGGAGCACCAAGTCACGCCGACTACACCACCGACATTCCTATGGGCCACCGTAACGGATGATACTGTGCCGGTAGAAAACACGCTGCTTTTCGCTAACGCTTTGCAGGCCAATCACGTGTCCTTTGAACTTCATCTGTTCCCAAGCGGCGGGCATGGCTTGAGTTTGGCGACACATGAAACCTACAGCCAGCGCAACGCTTACGGCATTGAACCAGCCGTGGCGCAGTGGGTGGCACTGTTTACCAAATGGGTCGATACGCAGTTTAACCGCGGGCCATTTGTGGCCTGAGCTTTGTATTTCCCGGGCAATTTCGCTACAGTAAAGTTATCCCAACCTGATGGAGGTTATCACGATGATTACAATGGCTTATATCGGCAACGGCAAGGCGACCAATCGCTATCACCTGCCTTTTTCTCAGCAGGTGGCCGGCCTGAAGATCAAAACAGTCTATGCGCGCCATGATAATTCACCATGGCCGAAGCAGCCCGGCATTGCTTACACGACCAATATCGACGACATCTGGAACGACCCTGAAGTGACACTGGTAGCCATCACCACACCGCCGGCTGCCCATTACGAGCTGGCGATAGCGGCGCTAGCCCATGGCAAAAACGTGCTACTGGAAAAGCCGTTTACCGAAACTGCGGCGCAGGCGAAGGAACTGTTTGCTTTTGCGAAAAAGCAGGGTTTGTTGCTCGAAGGCTATCAGAACCGGCGCTTTGACTCTGACTTCTTGACCGTGCAAAAGGTGATTGAATCAGGCAAGCTCGGCCAGATCTATGAAGTCGAAAACAATTTTGACTACTACCGGCCGCGGTCTTCCGAGCAAAGTACCGGCTACTCGCGCTTGGGTAGCTTCTTATATGGTCACGCCGTGCACACGGTGGATCAGGTGCTGTCCTACTGGGGCGAACCAGAGTCGATTCAATATGACGTGCATCAGATGCTAGGCCCGGGCCACGACGCGGATTACTTCGATCTCGATTTGCATTATCCCCAGGGCCTGAAGATCTCGGTGAAGTCTAGTCACTTCCGCCTGATTTATCGGCCGTCCTTTGTGGTTTACGGCACGCGCGGGCGCTTCCTGAAACAGGAAACCGATCAACAAGAGGCGATGATGAAGAAATTCTACATGCCAAGCCCTGATCACCTCGATTTTGGCGTTGATACACCGGACCAGTACGGGATTTTATCGTATATGGATGATGCCGGCCAATTCCACGAAGAAAAAGTGGTTTCGGCTGTCGGCGGATATCAATATTTCTATGAAGCGTTGGTTAAAACCCTGACCGAAGGCGCGCCGCAAGTGGTGACGCCGGAGCAGACGATTAAACTGATGGAAATTCTGGAAACCGGGGCCGAACAGCTGGAAGCAACACTGTAATTCAAGCGTACTGAGATCAAAGCCAGCCCTAACCGTGTAGACGGTTAGGGCTGGCTTTTTCTATCTTAAAAGGCTAATTATCCTTAGTATGGGCTTACGCCGCAGTCCTCATAGTTGCGCTACGCGGGGCAACGCCCGTGCACATAGCTACGCATTAGCCCTCGCCGCGAAGAACGCGGCAATGCCTAACGCTAGGCTACGCGACGGGCTAAGTGCGCTCCGCTTCGCAGCCTGCTCCACAGCGTGTAAATCAGTCCCGAGTCCTGTTGCTTTGCGCTTTTGGTTTGGTTAAAATATGAGATACGAGCAGGAAAATTCTGCCAAATTTATGAGAAAAAGGATGATGATATATGGACGATCCCGGTGAACATAGGCCGATGACCCATTTAGACGTAACTACCCTTCAACAAGAACTCGATGTGCCTGATTTAGAGGCTGGCTTAACCAGCGAAGAGGCGCAAAAGCGTTTGGCACAAAATGGGCCGAATGCGTTGGAGTCGCACACGACACCTAAATGGGTCATTTTCATCCGTCAGTTCAACAGCCTGATCATTTATATTTTGATTGGAGCAGCCGTGCTGACGACGGTGATGGGGCACATGACCGATACGATCATTATTGCCCTGGTCATTATTATCAATGCGATCATCGGTTATTCGCAGGAGAGCAATGCCAGCAACGCGCTTGAAAAAATCAAGCAGATGCTGGCCCACACCGCCACGGTTTACCGCGATGGCGAACGTGTCGATATCGACACGGCTGACATTGTAGTGGGCGATGTGGTGTTCCTCGAAGCTGGGGATAATGTCCCAGCTGACCTGCGCCTGTTCGACATTGATAATCTTTCGATTCAAGAAGCCGCTTTGACCGGTGAAAGTAATTCCGTGCAAAAGCAAGTCGAAGCCTTACCGGCCGAGACGCCGCTGGCGGAGCAAACCAATATGGCGTTTGCCTCTACCGCGGTCGCGACAGGTTCCGGGATGGGGCTGGTCGTAGCGACTGGGAAAGATACTGAACTGGGTAAGATTTCACAAGCGGTTGCCGACGTGCGCAAAGGGAAAACTCCGATGATGCGCGAACTCGACAACCTTGGGAAAGGTATTTCGTACGGCATCTTGGCCGTGGCTGTGGTGCTGTTCGGCCTCGGCATGTGGTCGGGTCAATACACCATGGGCACTTTGGCGCTGGCCATTGTCACCATGGTGGTGGGCTCGATGCCGGAAGGCCTGCCAGCGACAACCTCTGTGGTGTTGGCCATGGGGATGCAACAACTGGTGCGCAAGGAAAACACCATCGTCAAAACCTTGCCGGCGGTGGAAACCTTGGGCTCAGTCGATGTCATTGCCACGGATAAAACCGGGACGCTGACGAAAAACGAAATGACCATCACCCAAATCGTCACCCCTAAGCACGAATATGAAGTCTCCGGCACGGGCTATACGCCAACCGGCCACTTTACCTTGCACGGCGAAACCGTGACGCCGCAGGACCGCGCCGACTTGCGCGACCTGCTGATTGCCGGGTTTGAAGCCAACGATACCACGCTGGCAGAAATCGATGGCAAATACGAAATCAACGGTGAACCGACGGACGGCTCATTTTTAACCGCGTACTTCAAGGGTTATGAAGAAGAACCGGACTACGAAGAATTGGATATGCTGCCATTTGACTCGGATAACCGGCACATGGCCAAGTTAATGGCATTGCCGAATGGGAAGCATCGTCTGTTCGTCAAGGGCTCACCGGATAAGGTGTTGCCGATGGCGCAGGCGGCGGACCCTGATTTTGATGCGCAACGCTACTTGGATTTGACCAAGAATTATTCCCAAAACGGCCAGCGCGTCATCGCCGTCGCGGCGCAAACGGTCAGTGCTGACGTGACTGAAATCACCGATGAGCTGTGCACGGCTGGCGTCACCTTCCTAGGTCTGGCGGCAATCATCGACCCGCCGCGGGAAGAAGTCATCGAATCGATTGCCCACATGCGCATGGCAGGCGTTAAGGTGCGGATGATTACCGGGGACCACCCGGACACCGCGCTGGCGATTGCCAAAAAGTTGGGCTTGGCAGATTCCCCAACCGTGATTACCGGGACCGAGCTGGCGGCGTTAAATGATGCCGACCGCACCAAAGCGATGGTGGCCACGGATGTCTTCGCCCGCACGACGCCGGCGGATAAGCTGGCCATCATCACCGCTTTGCAAGAAGCTGGTAATGTCACGGCCATGGTCGGCGACGGCGTGAACGATGCGCCGGCGCTGAAGAAGGCGGATATCGGGGTGGCCATGGGTCAATCCGGGACCGACGTGGCAAAAGACGCGGCGGACATGATTTTGACCGACGATAAGTTCACCACCATGGAGAAGGCGATTGCCCAAGGCCGCCGGATCTATGACAACATCAAAAAGAGTATCTTGTTCCTGCTACCAACCAGTTTTGCGGAAGGCTTGGTCATCGCGTTTACGATTTTGACTCAAGACAACATGCCGCTGAACGCCAGTCAAATGTTGTGGATCAACATGGTTTCGGCCATCACGATTCAATTCGCGTTTATCTGGGAACCGGCCGAACCAGGCATCATGGCGCGGCCGCCGCGTTCGAACACCGCTAGCATGATGAACCTGCATGATATCGTGCAGATGATTTATGTGTCGGTGATGATTTCCGGGATCGGGCTGATTGCCCATGACTTCCTGCTGGATAATGGTTATGTCACCGCCACGGTGGCTTCCACGATGATGGTTAACATCATCATCCTGGGGAAGATTTTCTACCTGTTCAACATTCGCACCAGTGCGCCGGCGCTGTCGAAGCAGTTCTTCAAAAACCCCATGGCTTTCGTGGTCATCGGCTTGATGATGCTCCTGCAGTTCTCGATCACCTACGTGCCATTCATGCAAGATGTCTTCCGCACTGCGGGGATGTCCTGGCTGGAATGGGGCGTCGCGGTCGGCGCTGGGGTGATTACCCTGATCGTCACCGAAGCCGACAAGCTCGTGCGGTTAGCTTATCGCAAGTGGGCACATAAAGAGCGGGCCGTTGGGGCAGAGAAACAAGCTTAATCAATAGATTAGTCAATTAGTTGATAACCTGTCATAATGACAGCGAAGAGAAATTCCATGTCGATCACCGCATCGGGAGTAGTGACCTGATGTAAGTCGGCGGCGGGCGTCCTTAATGGGCACCCGTTTTTTGTTGCGACGAATTGTCAACTCAAGTGCAACTTTTTACCCAGGAAGACTTCTGATGGCGTCTTCCAGCCTAAGACCTTGCGTGGTCGGTTATTCAGTTGTTCAATATAAGTCTCAATTTCCTGGTCGCTCTG
>NZ_BTTP01000017.1:0-53163 GCF_036246225.1 Lacticaseibacillus salsurivasis | reverse complement strand
ATACTGATACAGCCACCCAATAATCTCGACTTGTCCTTGGCTGTCATCGGACGCTATATCAAAATCGGCTTCTGGAATTTCAGCCACCAGATCAGCAATCACGCCACGGTTATAGCTGGGAGTGAACGATAAAACAATCGAATGCTAGTAACCCCTTGATGTGAACGTTATACTTAAGTGTTAGAAGTATCGAATCACATTAATCAAAGTGGGGTAACGGAGCAGATGGCCGAATTAGAGTTAACGCAAATTGTCGAGGGCATTAGTACGCTATTCACAGAGAGCAATCATTTTGTCTTCTGGTATGACGATCATGGTGACTTTCGCGAAAATATTCCTGCAATCACCGAACAACTGGCCGAGCCGGTAATCGTCATGAACGCGCGTGATCAATTCAAAACTAAGCTGAAGTTGACTGAGATGCAGCGCAAGGGTGAATCGGCGTTGGTGTACTCACCAGCACCGCGGCCGGAACTAGCCAATGATTTTTTGGCAGACTTTCACTATTACTCCAAGAGTTATGCCGCGGATGCATTGACGATGCTACAAGAGGAGCTGCACTTGAAACCGTCAGATCGCAAATTTCTGGAGGATTATGCCGCTTTCTTCGCCAATAAGGAACGTAAGCAGCGTTTTGCCAATTTGAACTACAATCATCAGCCGCTGGAGCTGGTGTTACTCGCTGCGTTGGCTAAGGCTTCTTCCCCAGCGTTAGGAGCAATTCTTCAAGTTATCTGCCGCGACGCGTTGGATGAGAGCAATGAAACTTTGTCGTTGTTCAAAAAGTACGGGGCACTTGACGTCTTTTGGGACTTTGTTGATCGGGCCTATGGCTTTCACAATGCACATAAGACGCCACTGTATCTTTTCTCGGCGATGCTACTGAGCATGGCTTTCGATCAAGCTGGTCGGGAATTGCCGCCAAGTTTGAATGCATACCAATTGGATCATGCCAATAATGCGATTACTTTTATCCAAAATACGCGGGCGTTAATCGATGGTAGCACGGCGATTCAGCAGATTGCCAATGAAGTCTGGGAGTTTGTCCATGGGCAAACCTTGTTCGGTAAATTAGACATCGCGCAGTTGGTACATATCGATGCCTTCCCGCAAATCGATTTGATTATTGCCAAATGGGTCACAGAGCGAATTTTGAATGAGGATTATGAGACTCGAGTCAACCGTCAGCCTTTGACCACCGTGATTGCGGCCCGCCAGGCTATGGCGTATGGCGATCTTTATCAGGATGTTTACGGCATCCAGCAAGATGCGCTCGCGTTGTTGACCACCAACGCCTCGGAGCAACCCGCAGACTTGTCGGCTGCGATTGATCAATACGTTACGCATGATTACCAATTCGACACGAACTACCGCCGCTTCACCGCAGCCTGCGCCACAATAAATCCGCAATATGAACAGCTGACGGAAGGCATTCAAGACAAGGTCGAGAACGCCTACTTGAACGATTTTCTGACCAGCTCGATTCAGGACTGGAATCGGGTCTATCAGGCCGATCAGGTGCCAAGCAACTTGCATCAGCGCAATTTCTATCGTCAGTTTGTCTCAGTGGACGCCGAGCGGACGGTTGTGCTCATCTCGGATGCTTTCCGCTTCGAGGCGGCGAAGGCGTTGCAGGCGCAGCTGGAAGCCAAAGATATGATGACCACCACGATGGATTACCTCGTCACCGGGTTACCATCAGTGACCTATTTTGGCATGCCGGCACTCCTGCCCAATCAACATCTTGAATACGATGGCGAAAAGAATGTCCTAGTCGATGGGCAACAAGTTAACACCACCGCCAAACGCCAGCTTTGCTTGCAAAACACCAATCCCGACAGTGTCGCCGAATTAGTCGGGACCTTTAACGACATGAGCACTTCCGAGCGTAAAGCGTTATTGACCGGGCAAAAAGTCGTTTACCTCTACGACAATCGGGTCGACACCACAGGTGAGAAGTCGGTGACTGAACAAGCGGTCTTTGCCGCTACCGCGCAAGCCATCGATCATTTGGCACGCACGATTGAAATCCTGCGTAATCTGAGTGTTCGCCACATTATCGTCACTGCTGACCATGGCTATATTTTCCGCCATTCGGCTTTGGATAGTGCGAATAAGATCGAGGTGCCAAATGCTGATTACGAGGCGGCAGGAGGCATCAAGAAGGAGCAACGCTACATCATCTCCGACCGGCCATTGTCAATCACTGGTGTGGCACATCAATCGCTGGGTGCGTTGCTTGGCAATGATGATGCCCGGGTGGTGAATTACCCGAAGAGCTTTGATATCTTCCAAGCGCCTGGGCCAAGCCAAAACTATGTCCATGGTGGGAGCTCGGCCCAGGAAATGATTGTGCCGGTGCTGGATATTCATACTAGTACTGGACGCTCACAGGCTGAGCCGGCAATTTTGCATGATGTCACAGCCGGTCGGCGCATTACCGCGCGAGACGTGGTCGTGCAACTGATGCAGGATGATCCGATCAGTGATCTGGTCAAAGCAACCAGTTATCAGGTCTACTTTGTCGATGATGACGGGCAGAAGATTTCTGGCGTGCGTGATGTGGTGGTTGATAGTCGCGCTGCGATGCCAACCGATCGCATTCAGCGGATTCGTTTGACGCTGAAAGATGCGAAATATACAAATGGACGGAAATATACGTTGGTGGTGCGCAATGTTGACACTGAAGAAGAACAGCGTACGGTTTACACAATGGACATGGTAATTGGAGGAGGGTTCGGCTTTGACATCTGATGAACAGGAAGAACGCCGCGCGTCGATCCAGGGCAAATTAGAGCAATACTTTCCGGGGCGGTTTGTCCGCAAAGACCTGACCCAGCGCATCAAAGAAGGCGCCAATGTTCCGACCTATGTCTTAGAGTTTCTGCTTGGTCAATATGCCAATGGCTCCGATGACGTGGCCATTGAGCGCGGGGTGGAGAACGTCAAAAAGACCTTGGCCAACAACTATGTCCGGCCCGATGAAGCGGAAAAAATCAAATCCAAAATCCGGGAAAATGGCGCGTACACCGTCATTGATAAACTGACAGTGAGCCTAAATACCGATGAAGATCGATATGAGGCCAGTTTTGGTAACTTGGGCATCGATGGGGTGCCGGTGGAAGAATCTTATCCTCAGGAGTACGAAAGGCTACTGATTGGCGGCATCTGGTCCATCGTCCGGCTGAGCTATGATCATGAAAGTGATGACCATTTTCACATTGAAGAACTCACGCCCATTCAAGTCCCGTTTGTGGATATGGATGAGGTTTACACTGGGCGCAAGGCGTTCAGTACTGGTGAGTGGATTGATCTGCTGTTGCGTTCCATGGGGATGGAACCCGATGCTTTTGATCAGCGGGTAAAGTGGCTGCTGATTTCGCGTCTGATTCCATTAGTTGAGAATAACTACAATATGGTTGAACTGGGCCCCCGTGGCACTGGTAAATCGCACGTTTACAAGGAATTATCCCCGAACACCATTTTGGTATCAGGTGGGCAGACGACGGTTGCGAATCTGTTCTACAACATGGCGCGCCATGAAGTTGGCTTAGTGGGCATGTGGGATGTGGTCGCCTTCGATGAAGTTGCAGGGATTAACTTCAAGGACCAAGATGGCATTCAGATCATGAAAGACTACATGGCCTCGAGTTCGTTTGTCCGAGGCCGCGCAGAAATTCAGGCCCGAGCCGGGATGGTTTTCGTTGGGAACATCAATCAAAGCGTGGATGTGTTGCTACGGACTTCCAACCTGTTCGAACCTTTCCCAGAAGCGATGGGAACTGATACTGCGTTCTTGGACCGTATTCACAACTACATGCCGGGTTGGGAAATTCCTAAGTATAAGCCAAGCTTTTTCACTGGCGGTTTTGGTTTCATCACAGACTATCTGGCAGAGGTCATGCGTGAACTGCGCAAGACTGGGTATGGTGATGTGATTGAGGAACACTTCAATCTGGGCGCTCAGCTCAATCAACGTGACGCGATTGCGGTGCGTAAGACTGTGTCGGGGATGATCAAGTTGCTCTTCCCTGATGGTGAATTTAGTAAAGCTGATCTTGAAGACGTCTTAGTATTTGCCTTAGAGATGCGACGCCGGGTGAAGGAACAGTTGAAGAAGATTGGCGGTATGGAATTCTATGACGTTAATTTCTCCTACATTGATCGTGAGACTGGTGAAGAGAAGTTTGTCACGGTGCCTGAACAAGGATCGGCAACGCTTATTCCATCCGGGACCGAGAAGCCAGGCTATGTCTACACTATCCAGTTTGATGACGCCGAACGCCTGAGTCTATTTAAGCTGGAGTCACAGCAAATGCCTGGTACGGGCAAATTGGACAAAGCCGGGATTGGTAGTAATCGTGCAGCGCGTGAAGCAATGGAAACCGCGATGCGGCGGTTAGTAACCCATTACACTGAGATTGATCAACGTATTATGCCCAAGAAGCACAATTATGTCGTGCAGGTCTCCAACCTAAATGGATCGGGGAGCAGTGATAAAATTGCGCTCGCAACGTACATTTCGCTCATTTCCCTTGCCGTTGGACGCCCAACGTTAGATAGCATGGTGGTGCTTGGGGACATGACGGTGGGCGGTGACCTCATCAAATTACAGAGCCTGGCTGATACACTGCAGGTGGCCAAGGACAGTGGCGCGAAAAGCGTCCTACTGCCGTCATCTGCGATGGCCAAGATGGGTGAAGTACCACCGGATCTCTTTGGCGCCTTTACCTGGGTGACCTACCAGAGCGTTGAAGATGCGGCGCTTAAGGCGTTTGGGTTAGGGTGAACGTGGAGTTGGGATGTATGTGAATCTGCAATAAACCCAACGTTGTTGCCTGAAAGGAAAGTGCCATGAAGACATATGATATCACTGTGCCAACGTCCAGTGAGCTAACCTTTGACGTTGCCAATCCGAAACTCTACAGCTACCCTTTGGATTTTTCTTTAGGTCGAGAATTACAGCGTGCTGCCTCCACTCAGATTAATTCCAAAATAAACGATATCCTGGCCAACGCGATGATGGGTGCTGATATTCTTAAACGCCTAGAGGGCGGCAAAACGGAATATGTGGCCAAGTTCAATGCGTACACAAAGGCTAAGTTGGCCTCTGGTGAGTGGCGACTTGGTGTACATAAAGATGGATCGGGTATGTACGGTGCGATCGTCGATAGTGCGACTAAAAGATCTAAAGGGTTTGTGGACCTCGAGGAGAAAACCGTGAATCAATTGGATTCGCTCACGCCGTTCGTTGCGGTGGAAGCACAATTAAAGGTGTTGAATGAGCGGCTGGAACAGCTAAATCGGGCAGTTTTGCGAGTGGAACAAGGTCAGTACAATGATCGGTTCGCCGGTGTTTACAGTGCCCGTCAATTTCTCATCGAAGGACTTTCAGCAACGGATACCGGTCTGAAAAAACAATTATTGACGCAATCTGTTACTGTGGGGGTTGAGGCAACGAGTAAAATCATGCTTGCCATTCGTGAAGATGCCAGAATGCTAGCAGATGTTGACACTAAAAAGGCCGAAGCAAATCGGCGTGAGGCGTTGGTACAGGAATCGTTAGGCTATCTGAACGCCGCCGTCCAATTTAACATTGCGGCCTACACTGCTTTAGGGGAGCGGCAGCCTATCGTTTCGACGTTAGCCAATTATTCTGGGTTTATGAAACAAGTATTGTTGGATGTGCCGTCTGGTGAGGAACACTCTATTGCTTGGCTAATCGATAATGGTCATGCTGGTGGTCAGGGCACGATTCAGGAAGCGGTGGAAAATGTTTATTCACAATCCACAACTTTGGTGGGAACGATGTCGAGTTTACAAATCGAGGAGAGCTATGATGCCAAAAGAATTGAAGAATCGAATTTGCCTAGTGCCGGGATGCAAGAAACAAACCCGGAATAGTAAGGCGCTTTTCTGCGTCGAACACCATCGCGCTTTGAAAAGGGGTAAGGATTTAGCGTTGGGTGCCTTATTAGTCGTTTCGTCTATGGCTTTAGCCGGGGGCAAGAAAATTGTTAAATAGCTGTCTCTGATAAAGTGAGCGCTCTCTTGATGGAGAGAATCGCATTTTGAAAATCTGCTTGGAAATATCGAGAAGTTTTTTTCGGGGTTTACTGTTTAACGAAGGTTGAAGGCTAACTTTTTAAAAAGAAAAAGGATGCGAATACAGTCATGTCTTATCGGCGGCGTAATGCAGGTGACGCGATTCTAAAAGCTCTTCATTCAGTTGGGGGCGTTGCTTCCAGAGATAAGCTGCGGAGCCTAATTGCTGATGATGAGCAAAGTGGTTTCTCATACGAAGATGTTTATGGACAGGTGACTTCGAAAAGTGGAAATCAGTATGCGCCCTTTGCTTTTGATTTTAATTTTGCACTTAAAGAGTTGGCCTTCCTAGGCTATATCGCACCTCTGCAAAGAGGCGGGGACATCACCCAAACTGAATTGGGCAGGCAACGACTGTCAGATTCGAGGAAATATCCAACAGATCATGAAAAACAAAAAATCACCGCTTATTGGGCCTCAAAAAAGCAGCCCAAACAAGCGCCAACCAGTGATCAGAAGACGGGAAATACACTATCTATTACGGCTGATGAAAGCGGAGAAGATGCACCGGAACAGCTTTGGCGTTCACGGCTATTGCAGCAGTTGAAACAATTCACGCCGACCAAATTCGAAAGCTTTGCTCGGTTATTAATTTCAAAAATGGGCGTGAGCATCGACAAGAAGCGGGGTGTGGTTGCATCTGGTGATCATGGGATTGACGGTTTCGGTTACTTCGAATCAGATGAATTTCGCACCACACGCGTTGCGATTCAAGCCAAGTGTTATACCGATGTTGCGGTTTCGGAACCGGAGATTGACAAGTTTAAAGGCGTGATGGATGGCTTCAATGCTGAATATGGCATCTTTATCACCACGACCTATTTCACACCTCGGGCTAAAGCAAAGGCTATTCAAGGTACCAGGACGGTTACCCTGATTGATGGCCAGCGCATTGCAGATCTCGTTGCGGCTTATCAGCTATATGTAAAACCAGTCCAGACATATGTTTTAGATGATTACTATTTCGAGCAGGACTAGCCAGAATATCGCGTCATAATATCGTCGTTTTTCACATTATTGTGGAAAACGGCGATTTTTTGTTTATCGATGCTTTAGTCGTCGCCTATTCATTCCCCACGTTTCTCATACGCTCAGCATTGATTAGATTGAATAAGAGCTGTCCCGACAATTGAAACATTTTTGAAATATTTCCTTTCCCGTTATAAATGCCGCTTTTTTCCGCTTTTGAAAGCTTTAAATGAAAACAAGCTGTTTCCCACTTTTGCCTGAAAAGTACAATTTAAATTAGAATAATATGAGAAAATACGTTATATAAACGAGTTATATTAAAAATATACCCATATTGTACTCATCAAATTCACAGTATATAATCCCTGACATGTATTATCCGAGGCATCCCTTGGGTAAGAATGAATGATTTTGCACAACGTATTTGGTCGAGAGGAGATGGCCAAGCCAAGAATACGCCAACAGAATTGGGGTACAGGAGCATGACGCGGCCGTGGGGGCCCGTCTATGGAAACTAGGGGGTTATTTATTTGAGTCAAAGCAAACGTAAACATAAGGTCGAGCACCTGCTGTTGCTGTCGACGCTGATCTTGGGGTTCAGCGCGCAGGCAGTTGAGGATGCGCAGGCCGTTCAGGCGGCCATCACCGCCAGTGCACCGCAAACGACGGTGACGCAAGCCAGCAACCTGAAGACACCAACCAAAGATGACAACGGCGTCTTCAAAATCAATAGTCAGCAGACTTTGGCCGACGCTGTGCGCGCCGAAAGCAAAGCTGCCGCTGACGCCGGCAATGCGCTAGTGTGGACCAAGATCAAGGCCCAGCTGGAAGCCAAGGGCATCGACACCAGCGATTTGAAGCTTGGCGATACCAGAAACGAAACCGTCCGGGTGGTGGTGAACACCACCGGGAAGGCCGGGGTGGACACGGTCAAAAGCGATGACCCGACCTACCAGGAAGCTGACGCCGCCGAAGATAAGGCGCTTGCGGCGCAGGCCGACACCACCAGGGCGGCAGAAAAGCTGACTGGCAACAAGGTCGAGGAAGAATTCGGCTACCTGGTCAAAGGCTTCTCCATCGACGCCAAGGTTGCCGACCTCAGCAAGCTGGAAGCCCTGGATGGCGTGAAGTCCATCGAAGTCAGTTCCGTGCAAACGCCGCAAGACATCTCTGCTGATAAAACCGTGCATGCGGTCCAAGCGTGGGAGCAGCAGAACGTCAAAGGTGAAGGCATGGCCGTGGCCATCATTGATAGTGGGATGGATCCGACCCATAAGGACTTCCGCCTGAGTGACGATTCCACCGCTAAGATTTCTAAGGCAGACGCAGAAGATCAAATCGCTAAATTAGGTTACGGGAAATACGAAAGCGCCAAGGTGCCTTTTGCCCATAACTACGCGGATGGCAACGATGAGGAAGTCTACGATACCACCGGCGAAATGCACGGCCAGCACGTGGCGGGGATTGTCGGCGCGAATGGCGAAAATCCGGACAACGTGACGTCCGTCGTGGGCGTCGCGCCGGAAGCGCAACTGCTAGACATGAAGGTCTTTAACAACATGGGTACCGGCGTGTTCTCTGACGTCATCGTGCAAGCGATTGAAGACTCCGTCAAGTTGGGCGCCGATGTCATGAACATGTCCTTCGGGTCTGACAACACCAATGCCAACATCAGTGACGTGGAAAATGATGCGATTGCCTCCGCCGCCGATGAAGGGGTGGTGGCGGTGATTGCCGCTGGGAACTCAGGGAACTCCACTGGCCGTGCGGCAGGCCCAATCGCGAACTTCAACGCCTTGGATGATGGGTTGATGTCCACGCCTGGGATTTCAGAAGATGCCATCACCGTGGCGTCTTCTGATAACACAACCTGGACGTCCTATGGCACCAGCATTACCCATGCCAGCGATGGCAGCAATCCTTTTGGCAAAGCCATCAGTGTCGAGCCGAATAGTGATCTGGTATCGTCCACTGAGACGCTTGGTCATTTTCCCACCGCCCAGATGGTCGCGGTGCCGAATGAAAGCGGCTATGAAGACGTGGTGGCTGGCTTAGGGGCCGGCGCGGATGCCGATTATAAGAACGTCAACGTGGAAGGCAAAATTGCCGTCGTTTCGCGGGGCGGGAATAGCGAAGTTAACTTTGCCGCCAAGGAAACCGCTGCCGCTGCGCATGGCGCCGCGGGCTTGATCGTCATCAACAACTCTGGTGTTGGGGATGGCGAAGCAGGGCTGGCCACTGGGCTGCCAACGATTTTCACCAACATGGCCGATGGGCAGAAGTTGGTTGAGGACTTGAAGGCGCACCCGAATGAATTCTACAAGTTCAGCACCTTCGCGCCGACCATCGCCACCAACGCCACCGGCAACCAAATGTCCTACTTCACCACCTGGGGCCCGAACACGGACCTGGAGCTAAAGCCAGATATCACCGCGCCTGCGCGCCTGGGGGCCACTTGTGGTCGACGGCCAACGATAACGGCTACCAGGATATGTCAGGGACCTCAATGGCCACGCCAGTCACCGCCGGCTCTACCGCGCTGGTGCTGCAAGGCCAAAAGGCGAATGGCGTTTCTGTCGACAAGCGCGATCGCGTCACGGCGGCGAAACTGGCGATGATGAATACCTCGGTGCCGATTTTGGATCAGGCGCACAACAACACGCCATACTCACCGCGGCGCCAAGGCTCCGGGCTGGTGCAAATCAGCGAGGCCTTGAAGTCGACCGTCACCATGACGGTTGAGGGTAAAGGCGCCGCTTCGCTGAAGGAAATCGACAACAAGGCCAGCTTCACGATCAAACTGCAAAACAATGGCCAAACGGATGTTGCCTACAATTTCAACGATTTCGGCGGCGTCTACACCAAGGCCACTGACGAAAATAAGAACATTTACGACAAGCATGTGGCCGGCTCGACCTTGACGGCGGACCAGGACGAATTCGTGCTCCAAACAGGCGATACCAAGGAAGTTAAGGTCACCTTGACGCTGCCAACAGGCTTCCATAAGTCCCAGTGGGCAGAAGGCTTCGTTGGCTTCAAGAGCAACACTGCTGGCAGCCCTGACCTGTCCATGGCTTTCTTGGGCTTCTACGGCAACTGGGAAAGCGCGCAGAAAATTTTTGACGGCATTCAAAACACCCGCAAGTCGATTTACCCATTGGAGACGGCCTACACCTCCGAACACGGGAACATGCTGCTGGATAACAATAAGTCGATTCTTGGCTGGGTATGGGACAGCGCCATCGACGAAAAGTCTCCTGATTTAGCAAGTAATTCGTGGTATGACCCGAATTACGTCGCGATTTCGCCAAACGGGGATGGCACGCAAGACACCGCCACGCCTTACGTTTCTCTGAACCGCAATGTGAAGAAGGTTGAAGGCACCATTTTGGATGCGGATGGCAACGTGGTGCAAACTGTGGGGGCGGCGCTGAATGGCTCGAAGAGTTACATTTCCGGCCACGGCGATCACATTACCACCAGCTTGTACTTGAACGATGATCATCTGATTTTCACTGGGAAAAACTACGACCCAACCACGGGCACGGAAGAAACGCTCCCCGATGGTCAGTACACCTACCGGCTGACGGCTAATCTCGATTCCGATGACGGCGATACCGAATCGCAAAGTATCGACCTGCCGATCAAGGTGGACACCACTGCGCCTGAGTTCAGCAATGTGCAGCTGGTCAAAAACGCTGATGGTAAGTGGCATGTGACCGGGACGGTGACTGACGCCACTGCCGGCCTGTCGCCGCTGTCACCCATCGCGGTTTCGATTAACGGCTTTGCGATTACCGCCAAGCTGGACACCAGCATCTCTGCGGCCAAGGACTTCAATACGGTTGAAGATTTCAATCGTGCCGTCCAAACCACTTACCAGTTTGATACCGACATCAGTGACATTGCCGACTATATCAGGAACGGGACCAACAATGTTCAGGTCGCGGCCATCGATAATGCTGGGAATGCCGGCACTGGCGAAACCAAGGCCACGGTTGATGTGGCGACGAACTCCAACAGTTTGGTGCTGTTCAACGTTTATGACGGTGAAACCACCGATGACACCGACAGTTACTACAACAAAGATGACAAGACCTACACCATTTACGGGAACTACAAGAACGACTTCTACATCAATGGCGAGCCGGTCAAAGTCGATGACGAAGGGAACTTCGAAGCGCATGTGACCATGCATGACGCCCTGGATAAGCTGGTCTTCACCCAAGACGCCAAGCAGAACATTGTCATCAAAACCATGAAGTTTGGCTTCGCGCAGCAGCCCGTGGTCACGCTGGATCGGCCGGCTGATGGCTCTTGGTACGACTTGGTGGACGGCACCCAGATCTGGGGTGTCAACAACACCGCTGCGACCTTCAAAATGACGGGGAGCATTTCCGGCAGCCCAACCGACGTGGTGGCTTACGGCCAAAACGTTGACGGTTCCACTTATGATGCGACGAGCTACAACTTGGATCAAGTGACCAAAAAATTTGTCGCCACGTTTGCCATGGTTAATGGGGCCCACGCGCATGAAGGGGAAAATGTCCTGAGTGCGCAAGCCTACACGTCTATCGATGGCGTCGGTGAAGTCGATGGCCCGCAAGCGTTGATGCTGGTGCTGCAAACCGATCAGACTTACCTAGCCTTTGACAATGTGTTCCAAGGCTCGACCATCAACATTTCCAAGGATAACGAAAAAGAAATCAACTACGACGAAGCGACCCAAACCCTAACGATTACCGGGGTGGCCGGGAATCAATACACCGCCGTAGAAGATTTCAAGATTTTGGGCCATTCGATGGATCCCGACGATCCGGAAAATCAAGTCACCGTGGATCCTACCACCCACAAGTTCAGCTATAAGGTCAAAGTCAGTGCTGATCAGGTGCGTTACATCACTTATCAGTTCAAGACGCGCGATTTGCAAACCGCTGGCGCTAAGACCTCAGATGATTGGGAACGCGGCTCCTTTGGGATTGGGGTCGATACGACCTTCCCAACGCTGGACTTTGATACCGGTGATCACTGGCAGGCTTCGGCTTCCGAAGATTACGACTACGAGGTCTACACCAATAAGGATAGTCTGGAACTCAAAGGCAAGTTTGGGGATAACTTGACCGGGTACACCGTCAAGATTGGCAGTGATGAAGTCTATCAAGGCGCTTGGAATCAGACCCTGTCGGCAGAGTATCTCAAACGGTATCCGCAAGACAGCTACCAAGACCAGACTTTTGACAAAGAGCTGCCACTGACGGTCACCGATGATAGCGATGATTTGGTTGCCGGTAATGGCGCCTCTGATAACGTTTTTGTAATGACGGTGACGGATAACTATGGCAACAAGACTGAACGCAAAATTCTGGTGCACCAGAAAAAAGCCGACTTGGCCGCGCCAGTGGTGACGCCAAGTACCACCGCCCTGACTAACGGCGGCGTTGATCTCACCGCCACTCAGGCCCAGGATGCTGATATTCAGTACAGCTTGGACAATGGCCAAACTTGGCATGCCTACAATGGTGCCGTTTCGAAGGCGATTGCTGGGGATATCCAGTTCAAAGCCAGCGATGAGTATGGCAATGAATCACCAGTCACGACCTACACCGTTAAAAACATCGTCAATCAGATTGCCGCCCAGCCAACGACGCAGCTCAGTGACTTCAGCGCCGACACCAAGGCCGTGACGGTCACGCTTGGGTACGACAAGGACCTGACCGATGCGCAAAAGGCCTACACCCATTTGCGGTACAGTCTCGATGATGGCGCGACCTGGCTGGATTACACCGCACCATTTGCCGTTACCCAAACCACCAAAGTGCTGGTCCAAAGCTACGATGACGCCGGCAATGAATCTGCTGAAATTCCGGCGAACGTTGTGATTCCGGCGGCCGAACCGGTGGATGACCCAACGCTGATTAAGGACGATGACGCGGATCAGACCAAGAACGACATCGATAACAGTGCCGCGGATGATCAGAATGCCGATGACCAAAGTAATCACCAAGGTAAAGACCAAGACAACGACCTTGGCCAAACCGGCAAACGGAAGGCGCGCACCCACCGGGGTAGTGGGGTGACGCCTAGTACCACCAGCACCAAACAACAGGCCCGCGGGAGCAGGAAGGGCAAATTGCCTACCACCGGTGAACAAGTGGCCAACAACACACTGACAGGGCTGCTCATCACTTTGCTGAGTGGACTCGGATTGATTTATGTTGGGGGTAAAAAACGCAATGAAGAAAAATAAACGATTAAAGGTCTTACTTTATAGCACGGCGCTGCTGGCGAGTTTTTCGCTGGCGACCTTCAGTCAACCGCAAACTGCCGTGTTTGCGGACGGGGTCACCGACGGCACTGGTTTCTATTCAACCAACACCTATACGAACTATGCGCCGGTTGATTTTACGAAAACCAACTTTCCTGACCAAGGCCTACGGGATTTTTTGACCAAGTTGGCTTACAAGACTGACCCTGATTGGGATGGCAAGCAGCTGACGTCAGATATGTTAAATGCCGCGCAGTCCATCACGGCGTTTGATCCCAGTGACCCCATCAAGGATCTGACTGGGCTTGAGTTATTGCCCAATCTCTACAATCTTTCCCTGGGAGCCGGGTCAGAAGTGACCGACTTCAGCATTTTGCCGAAGTTGACGACTTTGAAATTGCTCGACTTAAGGGGCATCAACCTGGAGGCAATTGGGCCAGATGACTTGCAGTCTGATTCCGTCATTAATTTGTCGCTTGGTGATGATACGTACAACAGTGCCAAAACGACGCTGAAGTCGATTGAGTTCGACGGCAACTTCCCGAACCTCGAACAATTGAGTGTCAAAAATAGTGACACAGTGACTAAAGTCGCAGTGAAAAATCTGCCGGCGCTGACTGAATTGCGCCAAACCAACCTCACCAACCTCACCGATGCCACGGTGGCCAATTTGCCTGCACTTACCACGCTGAGTTACTACAAAGACAGTGCGTTAAGCCACCTGAACGCCAGTGGGGTCGATGACCTGAACTACTTGGCGGTGGATTACGCTGCCTTCAAGGACTTTGATTTGACGCCATTTCCCAATCTGCGGGACTTTAGCGCCAGTCATAACGAACTGAGCGCCTTAGATTTGACCGGACATAACGTTGCCACGCTGGATTTAGGCTATAACAAATTTTCAGCCATCGACTTGGCTGGGCAGACCAACCTTGGCACGATCTATCTGAATGACAACGCGTTGACCGAGATTGACCTGGCAGACAAGCCGCTGTTAAACACCGTCGATTTATCGCGGAACCAGTTGACCAGCTTTAGCGCGCCTGATTCCATTGGGGATGATGTTCATTTTGACGACCTGGACGAGGATGCTGTTTACACCAAAGGCTTGAGTGGACTGCTGCTGAGTGGCAATCAGCTCACCAGCTTCGATGCGTCGGTTTATCCGCAGCTGACCCAGCTCGACTTGTCCGATAATAAGCTGACCAGCTTCACGCCGAATGGTAACCTCGCGACGCTGAATCTCACCAACAACAAGCTCGGCGGGGTGTTGAACATTGATGGCGCCAGCTACCTGGTCAGTCTGTCAGCTAGCGGCAATGCGTTCACCTATATTTCCAATTCAGTGCCTGACTTGTCCATCATCTCGGACTATGTGTGGCAGTACGATGCCAAGGAGCATGTGCGTGCCAACACCTATGAAGTGGATGGGCACTGGTATGTGAACGTACGCGCCTTGATTGGTGACGCCGATGCCACTGATGAAAAAGCGCAAGACGACTTAGCCTATGTGCACGTGGACACCAAGCATTGGTTGCTGCGTGACGATGGGACGGCGATTTACACCGGTGAAGGGCGGCCAACCATCTTTGACTATGATGGGATGGTGTCTCACATGGCCTGGACCACCGCCTCGGCGACGCAGTTCAAGGCGGACTTCCATGTGACGGCGGCTTTGACCCCGGCTTCTGATATCCCTGTGAATGTGACCTTCAAAACCGCTGATAGCGACGAAGGCACCGTGGCCGCTACGGTCAAGGCCAAAGCGGGTCAGTTGCTTGACCCGAGTCAGGTGCCAACGCCAGAAGCCAAAGCCGGCTACAAGTTTGATCACTGGCAGGACCAAGATAACAATGTCATTGATTTTGACTTGTACCGCCCAACCGGGAACGGCACGGTTTACGCCATTTTCACTGAAGACGATGGCCAAACTGCGACGCCGGTGAAGCTGACCTTCACTTCCGCAGATGAAACCCAAGGCACCGTGGCGAAAACGGTGACGGCCAACGCTGGCCAAGCCTTTAACGCCGCGAAGGTACCAACGCCGACGCCAGCCGACGGGTTTGCCTTCGATCACTGGGAAGATGACACCGGCCAGCCGGTTGACTTTAGTGCCTTCACGCCAAGCAGTGACGCAACCTTTAAGGCCGTCTTCGTGGCCCGCGATGCGGATGCGGTGGCTGGGGAAAAAGCCGGGGCTGCTGATGGCGCCGCTGGTCAGGACGCGACTGACAATGCCGCGCAATCTGATGCCTACCAGGCGGCGTATACGGCGGCTTACACCAAGGCGAAGGCGGCCTATGATGCTGATTTTGCCACCGGGGAAGCCATTGGCGCCGCTGATGCCGGCGACAACTTAGATGCCGCCGATGTGACCAGCCAAGGCGCCGCTTACCAAGCCGGATACGCTCAAGGCTATGCCGAAACCAAGCGCGGCGCTAATCGCGGCTACAACGGCAATCAAAACTTTTCGGTTAAATTCGAATCGGCCCAGCCGGACGCCTCTAGTCTGGACATTACCTTGCTGGTCAAGCAAGGGAGCCTGCTGACTGGTTCGTATGATAATTACCGTTATTCTCAAGTGAACAAAGGCTATACTTTCGACCACTGGGAAGATGATCAAGGCAATGTCATTGAGCTGGCCACTTATCAAGTAACTCGCAGTCAGACCATCTACGCCTTTTATCAGTCAGTCGATTTATCTGGCGAAGAAGGCACGGCAGCTGGTAAAGCTGACGGTGAAGCCGGCAAGCCGCAAGCGGACAACAGCAAGGAATCACCGGAGTACCGCGCCGCTTATGCCACGGCCTACGCGGCAGGGCATGCGGTTTACCAAGCGGCTTACGATCAAGGCGAGGCTGACGGCCGCGCCGATGGGGTCGGTAATTACGATTATGCCGATACGACGATGGAATCTGATCCTTACCAAAAGGGTTACACCTACGGCTACGATCAAGGCGAAGCGCAGCGCCTTGGCATCACCAGTGCCGAAGACGCCGGGACCGCCGCCGGTCAAGCCGATGCCGCGGCGGGCAGTGATGCCGCTGACAACAGCGACCAATCCGAAACTTACCAAGACTATTACACCGCCGCCTATAATGCCGGCAAGGAGGTCTTTGATCAAGATGTGGCCGCGGGTAAATCCGATGGGACATACGATGCAACCTGGAACCAGTTCACCCGTGACCTAACCGGCAAAACAGTCGGTTATCAGCAAGGCTATACGGCCGCCTATGAGGGGTTAATGGCAGAGTACGATGCTGGTGTGGCAGCAGCTAAGGCTGATATTGCGGCTGGCAATCAACCAGCTGACAACAAGAGCCAGTCGAAGCTTTATCAAACTGGCTATGATGTGACATACGAATTTCCCGCTGTTTCGACTTTGCCAGCGAATATCCAAGCGGCGCAGCAGACTGGCTATGCTGATGGCCTCAATGGCACTGGTTCATATGCCGGTGAGGACGCCACCGCAGAAGAAAAAGCGGCGTATAAGCAGGCTTATGCGCTGGGCAATGCCCGATACGAAGCACAGCGCAGCATCGGCCAGCAAGATGCGAGTGAAGATGCCGCTGATGGCATGGTGGCCATGGACCTCACCGGGACTTCAGTCGGCTATGCTGCTGGTTATCAGGACCTGTATAGTAGCTCCTTTAATGCCGAAAGAAGCGACCTGGTGGCGGCAGCCTCACGGGCGGTCGCTGACCGTGATAACGGGAAGGCCCACGCTGACAACAGCAACGATAGCGCGTTCTATCAGCAGTTGTACGATTACTTCTATAACAGTGAAGAAAATGACGACGACTATACCGATGAGCAGCTCCTAGCCATAGTCGGCTTCCCAATTGCCAATGATGGCTCGAATTATTCCGGGCCGGCACTGACGACGACAGAGCCAACGGAGGATACAGAGCAGACGAACACACCAGTAACAACGGATCCAAGTAATCCAAGCGAATCCAGTTCCTCGAGTTCTTCGAGTTCTTCGAGTTCTTCGAGTTCATCGAGTTCCTCGAGTTCATCGAGCTCATCGAGTTCATCGAGTTCATCGAGTTCTTCAAGTTCTTCAAGTTCTTCAAGTTCTTCAAGCTCGTCAAGTTCATCGAGTCCAGCGAGTGCTTCAAGTGAATCAAGTGCTTCGAGTGACCCGAGTGTCGCCAGCGAGCCAAGCGAACCAGCGGAATCAACTAATCCCATCACGACGGGGGATCCAGCTCCAGTTATCACGACCGACAGTGACAACAATGACCAGGCTGACGCAACTGGCACTGACAGTCAGCCATCGGCAATGGACGAGGACACTGACAGTTCAGATCCTGCGGCCGATGACGCCACCACCGATCAAAGTAGTGATGGCAAGCAGACGGTTTCGACCGACAACCTGCCTGAAACCGGGGAACAGCGCGCACAAGGCGTGGTTGCTGCCGGGTTGGCAATGCTCGCGGCCATCGCCGGGTTCTTCGGCTTCGATCTCCTGCGCCAGCGGCAACACTAGTACCATGCTTCATTGATTAAGAACTCCCTAGTTCAAACTAATCCAAAAATCCGTTCATCACGCAGCTGTGATGGACGGATTTTTCGTTAGGCATGATGGCGGGTGCCGAATGAGATCAAAAGACTGACAGCGCCGCTAAAAAGGCCGGCATAGCCGAGGATGACCAGGAAAAAAGGCTCATGGAGCATGCCATTCGCATCGAGATACGCCGGGTTGAAAATGCGGGCCACAAAACATACCAAACCGGCAAAGATCAGCAAGAGTCCTAGGCGCAGACTCCAGCGATGAACAGTTGTTTTCATCTTCATGACCTCCTTGTTCCGCCAGTATAGCAGGGCCAGCAGCGAATGACGCCGCGGTTAACCTAATTTTTAGCTTTTAGTAATTTTTGCGGCTGCATTAAATAGTTGGCCGCTGGCGACCCCAAAGGCAGTGACAGCGGGCGCCAAACCTTGGCGTCATCAATTCTGGAGTGACTAGGCTGACGCCCTCGGGCCCGGCCAAGTCATTTGCCTATCAGGCAATATAAACTTTTTTAGTAAAAAATTTTCAATGTTAACCCAATAATATTCTATGGTGTGAACTACCCCTGCACGGTAAACTGAACTCAAGTAAGCGCATTCATTGTTGCTAGTGTAAGGGAGGACTTATACCATGAAGAAACAGAAGTTGTTAGGTACTTTGGGATTAGTTTTGGGGGCAACATTGCTGCTGGCAGCCTGCGGATCCAAATCCAGCGACGGCGGCAAGACTGTGGCCAACAAAGACAAACCAGTCGTTTGGTACAACCGCCAGCCTTCTAACAGTACGAACGGGAAGCTGGACATGAACGCCTTGAAGTTCAACAAAGATACTTACTATGTTGGGTTTGACGCCAACCAAGGGGCCAAAGTTCAAGGGGAAATGATCAAGACCTACATCGAAAAGAACATTGCCACCATCGACCGCAACAAAGACGGCGTGATTGGCTACGTACTGGCCATCGGGGACGTTGGCCATAACGACTCCATCGCCCGTACGCGTGGGGTCCGGACCGCTTTGGGCACCGGCGTGAAGAAAGGCGACGCGGTTAACTCCGCCCCAGCCGGCATGAACTCAGACGGCAAGTCCAAGATTGTTCAGGATAGCAAGTTGACCATTGGCGGTAAGGAATACACCATCCGCGAATTGGCTTCCCAAGAAATGAAGAACAACTCAGGCGCAACCTGGGATGCTGCGACTGCCGGGAACGCCATCGGCACCTGGTCTTCAAGCCTCGGCAACCAAATCGATGTCATCGCTTCTAACAACGACGGCATGGGCATGGCGATGTTCAGTGCTTGGTCCAAGGAAAACAAAGTCCCAACCTTCGGCTACGATGCTAACTCCGATGCCGTGGCGGCGATTGCAGAAGGCTACGGCGGCACGGTTAGCCAGCACGCTGACGTGCAAGCTTACTTGACCCTCCGCGTTCTGCGCAACGCTTTGGACGGCGCTAAGAAAGGTGCCGGTATTGACACCAAAGACAGCGCCGGCAACGTTTTGGCCAAGGACACGTATGTTTACAAAGCAAGCGATCGTTCTTACTACGCGATGAACGTTTCCGTTACTGCTGAAAACTACAAGGACTTCACCGACTCCACCAAGCTTTACGAAGGGGCTTCGCATCAACTCAGCAAGTCCAAGGCGCCTGAAAAGAAGGTATGGCTGGATATCTACAACTCCTCCGATAACTTCCTTGGCTCCACTTACCAACCACTGCTGAAGAAGTATGCCAAGCTGATGAACTTGAAGGTTGAATTCATCGGCGGCGACGGCCAAACCGAATCCAACATCACCAACCGTTTGGGCAACCCAAGCGAATACGATGCATTTGCCATCAACATGGTAAAGACGGACAACGGGTCTTCGTACACCTCGATCCTCAGCCGCTAATTAACCGCCTCGTTTGAACGCAGCTCCAGAGATAAGGGATCGCCGAAAATGTCTTCTCGAGTTTCGGAGTCGTCTCTTACCGCTGGAGTTGCTTTTTAAAAAGCGAAGGCGCTGGAAGGAAGCGATAGCATGCAGGAAGCTACAGCAACAAAACCAACTAAAGAAACGCAGGCGCCAGATGTCGTGCTCTCGATTCGCGGGCTGAGCAAGTCATTTGGCCGCAACCGGGTGCTTGATCACATTGATATGGATGTGAAGCGCGGGTCGGTCATGGGCCTCATGGGCGAAAATGGCGCCGGCAAATCGACGATGATGAAGTGCCTCTTCGGGATCAAAACCAAAGACGAAGGGGAATTCTTCCTGGATGGGAAGGAAGTGGCCTTTAGCGGGCCGAAAGACGCCTTGGAAAACGGGATTGCCATGGTGCACCAAGAACTGAACCAGGCGCTGGATCGCAGCGTGGTGGATAACTTGTTCCTTGGCCGCTATCCGGTGAATTCCTTGGGTGTGGTGAATGAGGCGCAAATGCGCCGGGAAGCTTCGGAACTGTTCCGCCGCCTCGGCATGACGCCGAACCTGACCCAACCGATGCGCAAAATGTCCGTGTCTCAGCGGCAAATGTGCGAAATTGCCAAGGCGATTTCCTACAACGCCAAGGTCATCGTGCTGGACGAACCGACCAGCTCGCTGATGGCGCAAGAAGTGGACAAGCTCTTTGAAATGGTGCGGATGTTGCGGGATCAGGGCATTTCCTTGATCTTCATCTCCCACAAAATGGATGAAGTCTTTGAAATCTGTGATGAGGTTTCCGTGCTGCGGGATGGCCACTTGGTCATGACCAAGCCGACCAAAGACACCAACATGAACGAGCTGATCACCGCCATGGTTGGCCGGCCGCTCGACAACCGCTTCCCACCGGTGGACAACACCGTGGGCAAAACGACCCTGTCGGTGCGCCACTTGTCCACCAAGTTTGAACCGCATCTGCAGGACATCACCTTCGATGTCGGCAAAGGCGAAATTTTCGGCTTGTATGGCTTAGTCGGGGCCGGACGCACCGAGCTGCTGGAAACCATTTTCGGCGTGCGGACCCGGGCGGCTGGACGCGTGTACTTCAACGAAAAGCTGAGCAACTTCAACTCACCGAAAGAAGCGATGGAACACGGTTTTGCGCTGATTACAGAAGAGCGGAAGGCGAACGGGCTGTTTTTGAAAGGCAGTTTGACCTTCAACACCACCATCACCAACCTGCCGTCGTACCGGCGTGGGGTGGCGCTGTCTAATCCGAAGATGCACAAGGCCACGATGAAAGAAATCAAGGTCATGAACACCAAGACCATGGGCCCAGATGAGCTGATTGCCAGCCTGTCTGGGGGGAACCAGCAGAAGGTCATCATTGGGAAATGGCTCGAACGGGCGCCGCAATTATTCATGATGGATGAACCGACTCGGGGGATCGACGTCGGAGCGAAGTATGAAATCTATGAATTGATCATCAAAATGGCCAAGCAAGGCGCCACCATCATCGTGGTGTCTTCGGAAATGCCCGAAATCTTGGGGATTACCAATCGCATCGGGGTCATGTCCAATGGCCGGCTGAGTGGGATTGTGGAAACCAAGAAGACGAACCAAGAAGAGCTGCTGCGACTCAGCGCCAAATATCTATAGTGAAGGGGAGAACATTATGGCAGACAAAAACGAGATCTTATCCGCTGAGGCCGAAGCAAAACTGAGGCAACCAATCGACGAACACATTGGCGCCATTCAGCAGCAAATCAACGCGCTGCGCAAAGATGGGACTGACCAAGTGATCGCCCTGAACAGCCACATCGATGCGGTCAAGCGCGACAAGAGTTTGACCAAAGGCGAACGCGACAGCCTAATTCAAGCCGACCGCACAGGCCTAGTGAAAGCCAGGGAAGTGGAAAGCAAGAACAAAGCCCAAGTGGCCCAGCTGATTGGCCAGGCTGAAACCTACCTGAAGGAACACTTCGACAAGGATTACTACCAGCCGGTTGTGGCCAGCTGTGCCGCCGAAAAAGTCGCGGCTAAGCAGGAGTACGACCAGCAATTAGCGACGCTGGATCAGGAGCACAAAGCCACTGTGGCTAAGCTTTCCGACCACGCCGAAATCAAAGAAGAAAACTATATCCACAAGAACAAGCTGTTTGATGCCAAGATGACGTACCAAGTGCGCCAGCGGGCGATCAAAGACCGCAAGCACGCGGCATTTGTTTATCAGTATCACATGCTCGATTTGTTGCGGATGTCCAAGTTCTCCTTCCAAGAAAATCTCACCCAGCGCTGGGAGAATTACAAATATACCTTTAACCGCCGCGACTTCTTGCTGCGCAACGGGCTGTATTTTGCCATTGTCTTTGTCTTTATCATTCTGTGTATCATTACGCCAATCATCAAAGGTACTTCGCTGTTGACCTATAACAACGTCTTGAACATTCTGCAACAAGCGTCCCCGCAGATGTTCCTAGCGCTGGGGGTCGCCGGCCTGATCTTGCTGACTGGGACTGACTTGTCCATCGGGCGCATGGTCGGGATGGGCATGACCGCCGCGACCATCATCATGCACCAAGGCATCAACACTGGCTCCGTGTTCGGCCATGTCTTCGACTTTTCGAAGATGGGCCTCTGGCCGCGGGTCATCCTGGCTTTGGTGGTCTGCATCGTGCTTTGTACCGTGTTCACCACGATTGCCGGGTTCTTTACCGCCAAGTTCATGATGCACCCCTTCATTTCAACCATGGCCAACACGCTGATCATCTTCGGGTTGGTGACCTATGCAACGAAAGGGGTGTCCTTCGGGGCCATCGATCCTGCCATTCCTAGCATGATCATTCCTAACGTCGGCGGGTTCCCATCCATCATTTTGTGGGCGATTGTCGCCATCATCGTGACCTGGTTCGTTTGGAACAAGACGCGCTTTGGGAAGAACTTGTACGCCGTTGGTGGCAACCCTGAAGCTGCTTCGGTCTCTGGGATTTCCGTCTTCGCTGTTACGCTGGGCGCCTTCGTCTTTGCCGGTATTCTCTACGGCTTTGGCGCTTGGCTGGAATGTGCCCGCATGGTCGGTTCAGGTTCCGCGGCTTATGGCCAAGGTTGGGAAATGAACGCCATCGCGGCCTGCGTGGTCGGTGGGGTTTCCTTCACTGGTGGGATTGGTAAGATCTCCGGCGTTGTTGTCGGGGTTACCATCTTCACCGCGTTGACCTACGCCTTGACCATCCTGGGGATTGATACCAACTTGCAGTTCGTGTTCTCTGGGATCATCATCCTCGTCGCGGTTACCCTCGACTCCTTGAAGTACATGCAAAAGAAATAGGTTACCGCGTTCCTGCATCCGCCTCTAACCAGCTCCAACTGCCGCCTGACCGTTATTTGGTCGGGCGGTTTTTGGTGTGGACGAGGCCGCGGGCCCGGCTGGGGTGGCGCCGGGGCGCGGCGGGCCTGCTGTGGGGCCGGGCCGAGCCAAGGTCTCGGCCCTCAATCTGGAGCCTCGACTCGCTGCGCTCGCCTTTGAGTCTCCAGATTGGCCCCGAAAAATAGGGAAAGCCTGCCAAGACCGCAGTCTCACCCTGTTTTTCGTTTCACGGCTGGCCCGCCGCGCCCCTTTGCCGCCCCAACCGGGCCCGCTCGCTAACAGTCACGGTATCGCTTGGCCATGCGTGCTGACAGAAAAGAGGTCACAATAGTCTGCTGGGTCAAAAAAGTTCACGGGTAAACTTCCTGCGTTTTAGTGTTCAAACGCGGCAACTGCGTGATACGAATCGCGTTAACTTGGGCTTTCGGCCTCGCGGGCAACTCACAAGGGCTCACTCTTGTACTGAAGCGCTTACATGGTATACTAAAACTAGTTAATATGTAGGCCACTTTTACTAAAACATAGGCAAAAAGCGGGGAGTCGAACTCATGGGGAAGTACAGTGTACTGTTTGTCGAAAACGCGACTGAAATCGCGGCGATGCAGGACATGGTTGACTGGGAGCAATTAGGGTTTACCGTTTTAGGCGGGACCGATGATTGTAAGGCGGCGCAAGAGCAGGCCGTGCTTCATCGGCCGGATGTGGTGGTCACCGAGCTGACGTTAGGCGGCATGAATGGGCTGACTTTGATTCAGAAGATCAAAGCGCTGCTGCCTGAGGCCAAATTCGTGATTTTAACGGATACGGCGGCACTGGCCAGCGCCAAAGCGGCGATGCCACTAGGGGTCAGTGCTTACCTGGAGAAGCCGATTGCGGCTGCAGAATTAGGCCATACGTTTGCCATGTTGCGGAAGAAACTCGATGCGGAAGCGGCGGCCAGTGCGAATATGCAGTCATTGCGTCAGTACTATCAGACCTCGCTGCCGGTGATGCAGGCTAATTTTTACGCGGCTCTGATCAATGGCCGGGTAGCGGCAGAGGATTTGCCGCGGTACTTGAGTGATTATCAGATTCCGTTAAGTGGGCCGTGTTTTGCTTGTTTGCTACTCCACACGTCTAGCACACTGGGGCCGAGCGGGGTGGATCCGGTGCTGCTCCGGACCAGTGTGCTTCATCAGGCCAAAGCCTTTTTCGGGGCCAACTGGCAGGTGGCAATTTTTTCCTATTTGGCCAATACGGTGATTATCGTGCAGCTGCGCCGAGCTGAGGAGGCGCCAGGGCTGACCGATGAAGCCGACCGGTTCTGCAAGGAAGTGCGGACCACGCTCGGGGCAGTGGTGACCATCGGCGTCGGGGATGTCACGGCCGATTTGCTGGACTTGCCACAGGCGTACAAGGAAGCGCGGACGGCAGTTTCGTATCGCAGTATCTACGGCGCTTCGCGGGTGATCAACCTGCAAGAAGTGGAGCCAACCACAGAAATGACGTTCTCGTCCTCCAGTGATGGCGGGTTGTCTGATTTGTTCAAGGCGATTCATGTCGGGCCAGAGGCGGCGATTGAGACCGCGGTGGATACTTACCTGGCGCGCATGAACGAAACCGCCACAAGCATTCCTGAACATACGGTGGTCACCGCTGAGATGATTGGCAGTTTGTATCGGTTTGCGGTGAATAATCATCTGCAAGTCAGCGCCTTGACTGATAATCTCAAGGGCCTGTACCTGCGGCTGCCAGAATTGTCGCCTGAGTCGCTGCGCCAGTGGCTGATGACCGTGGCGCCGGCGATGCATGAGCAACTGAAGGCAGCGCGGGAAAACAGTTCCACCGCTTTGATTCAAAACGCCAAAGAATACGTGCGGGTGAATTACAGCGATGAAACGCTGTCGCTGAATGACGTGTGCCAGGCGTTAAGCGTGTCGAATTCGTATTTTTCTACCTTGTTCAAGCGTGAAGAAGGCCTATCTTTCATCACCTATCTGACCAATTTCCGGCTGGAGCGCGCGGCGCGGCTGTTGCTGGAAACTAATGAAAAGAGTCAGGTGATTGGGCATCTTTGTGGGTATGCCGATCCGAACTACTTCAGTTCGACCTTCAAGAAACACTTTGGCGAGTCCCCTAAGCAATATCGCAGTGGACTGGTAGCCAACGAATCCTAAGCGAATCAAAAAGTCGCCTCGACAGAGACGGCTTTTCTGATTCCTAGAGGATAATGTAGGATTTGATGGCTTGGCGTTGATCCATCGCTTGGTAGGCGGCATCGATGTCGTCCAAGCTAAAGCTTTGGGTGAAGACTTTGCCAGGGTGAATTTCACCTTTGAGCACAGCGTCCAGCAAAACTTGCTTGTCGTAAGTCGTGACGGAAGCAGGACCACCAGCGATGGCAGTGTTGCGGAAGAACACCGGCGTCAGGTCCATTTCCGGGTTGTGTGGCACACCGACTCGGCCGACCGTGGCGCCTGGGCGACCGGCTTTCACGGCAGTGGCCACCGATTGTTCGGTGCCGACACACTCGAGCACGGCATCGGCACCTTCGCCGTTGGTCAGCTGCATAACATGGTCAATCCCGGCCTGGTCGCGTTCCGGCACGATGTCGGTGGCGCCGAACTCTAGGGCCAAGCGCTGGCGGTCTTCATGGCGACTCATGGCAATGATGCGCTTAGCGCCGCGCATTTTAGCGGCAATGACGCCGCAGAGGCCGACTGCCCCGTCGCCCACCACGACGACCGTGTCACCGGCGCCGACATGTGCGACGCGGGCGGCGTGATAGCCGGTGGCCATGACGTCAGCGAGGGTGAGTAAGGACTTGAGCATTTCTTCGCTGTAATCCGCCGGTTGACCAGGAATTTTCACCAAGGACCATTCGGCGTGTTGGTAGCGCATGTATTCGCCTTGCGCACCGCGGCTGAAGTTATCCTCGTGGTTGAGGCAACCACCTTCATAGCCAGCGCGGCAAGCAGCGCAGTGACCGCAGCCGTGGGTGAAGGGGGCAATGACAAAATCGCCAGGCACCAGGGTGGTGATGGCACTGCCGACGGAATCGACAATTGCCAAAGCTTCATGGCCGCCGTTTTCAGAGTGAGCGGCGGCGTCGTCAATGCCGCGGTATTCCCATAAATCAGAGCCGCACACACAGGTCCGAACGATGCGCAAAATCACATCGTCGTCGGCCTGCAAGGTGGGCATCGGGACGTCTTCAATGGCCACTTGGCCGGGTTTAATAAAGCGGGTATCTTTCATCTTTGATAACCTCCATTTTTTGAGTTTGCTCGTCGCGTTTATTATGACCATTTATGAGTCAAAACGCGAATGCTTATTACTCGGGTGTTGCTATGCTTTTCAGTTATGGCTGACCGCTTGTCGATGACTGACTGCGGCCCAAGGCACTGCTTATGCCGCTATCGGCTCAGTCTTCAGTCTGATTGACAGCTTTTTGCTCGACCTTGTATACTTGACGCATGAAAGAGCTATCATAGGCACAAACGTGTGGCGCAGGGGGTTCTTGGGAAGAGGCGAGCAGGGTGAAGAAACTGATTGCTTTGGTGTGTGTGGTGCTCGGCATCGCTGTGGGCGGTGGTGTCTTTTGGCAGCGCCAGCTTCATGTGGAGGCGGCCACAGCCGCACTGCGGACGTTAAACACCAGCGCCAAAGTTTTGGCGTCGGAGGATTTTATCAGCGATCCCAGCAGTAACCTGGCGACTGCCCAGCTGAATCATGTTGCCTATGCGAAACAGCAAATGCGGCAGTATTTATCGGTGCTTTCGACCAAGCAACGTGAGCAATATCAAGCCGCCGAGCAGCAGCTGACCGCAGCCAAAGTTTACACCGCGATTTTTGAGGAAACGCATAATGTGCTAGGCGCTGATGAAGTCATCATGGATCAGGCCTATAACAACGCCACGTTGATGCAAGCTTACGCGCGGCTGAAACAAAACGGGCCGCGCTATGCGAAACATATCGCCCAGAAAGTCCAGCTGGTTGAACAGCAAGTGACCGCGCTACGAAAGGTGCGGCAGGTGCAGACCCAACCGACTTCTGCGCAGATTGAAGCGGCGCGCAGTGCGGTGACCGCAGTGGCGAGTCCGGCCTTCCAGCAGACCTACCTGCCGGTTGTCGACGAAGTGGCCAGTCAGCAGCCAGCCGTCAAATCCAATACTGCTGCCACCGCCACGCCAGCGGCCCCGGCCACCGGTGAAGGGGCAGCGGCGGAAGCTAAATCCCCCACCGCACAGACGCCAACCACACCAGCGCAAACCCCAGCCACCACCAGCGGCGAGAGCTATCAGCAGCCCGTTGATGATTCGGACAGCACTGCCACGTCACCCGTTGCGCCTGATCAAAATGATGACACGGCCGAAGCCACCGAAGAGGCGGTGATCGGCGCCGGTGGTTTGTTTGATACCATGGCCGAAGCGTCCGCAGCACTCAAGCAGGCGCAAGCCGCGAGCCCTAACCGACCAGCGACGGCCTACTCAGTGGTGCTAGCGGATGGATCCAAACACTACACCTGGGATTGGTTACCCAGCGGAAACTAAAAACCATTGCTTCCCGGTCCGGCGGAAACAATGGTTTTTTGTATGGGCTTAATGACGCTGCGCCGTTAAGTGGACAGTGTAGGTGAGGCCAAAACTGACAGCGAGGAAAAACACGACCACGGCGTAAGGAATATGGTAATTCCAGTCCAGCAAGGCGCTGGCAATCAGCGGCCCGGCAATGTTACCCACCGAAGTTAGTGACATGTTCAGGCCGTTGATGACGCCTTGATTGCTGGCACTCGCCTTGGTCAATAGCGTGGTGATGGCCGGGCGGAGCAGATCAAAGGCGGTGAAGGCCACCAAGGTCGTGACCATGACAATGACTTTGCTGTGGGTGAACATCAGCCAAAAGACACCGAGCGCTGAGGCGGCAAAAGCGACTCTGATCAGGCCAATTTCGGAAATGGCCTGGACAATGCGATCGAAGAAAACAACTTGGGCGATCAGAGAGATGATGCCGTTGAGGGTCAACACCAGCGCAATGTCTTTCAAGGTAAAGCCGAAAACTTCATTGACGAAAATACTATAGATACTTTCAAAGCTTTGCAGCCCAAAGCTGGAAACCAAAATCAACACGAACAGCATCAGCATCGGCCCGGTCAGTACTGCCCGCCAGTCCCCTTTGGCCGCGGTAGTGGTGGTTGTTTCCTGGCGGGGTTCATCTTTCGGCAGAAGGAAAAGCGTGGCAATCAAGCCGATGAGGCCCAGAACCGCCGCAGTCCAGAACGGCGTTTTGTAACCGTGCTGGGCTAGTAGCCCACCCAGACCAGGTCCGAGAATGAGGCCGCCGGAGAAAGCGGCGGATAACCAGCCGATGACTTTGGCCCGGTGCTTGAGGTCGGTAACATCCGCCGCCAGCGCTTGCGCGGTGGGGACAAACATGCCGGCGGATAAGCCGCCGATGATGCGTGACAGATCAAACATATAAAGATGATTGGTCAAAGCAAACAACACTTCTGACACGGCGAACAACGCGAGGCCACCCAAGAGCAACGGCTTGCGGCCGATGCGGTCGGACAGGCGGCCAATCAGCGGCGAAGCGATGAACTGCATCAAGGCATAAAGCGACGACATAATGCCCATATCAGTGGCAGTAAAATGCAGCTCATTTTTGATGAAAGGCATCACTGGAAAAATCAGGCTCATGCCAAGACAAATCAAAAATTCACTGAAAATAAGGATGGTGATGGTGCGTTTGGTGCGGTTTGACATGGGTTAATTCCTTTCTTCGCTTGCCGCTTCACCACTTGAAAACAGGGCTATATCGCGATCGATGGCTTTGAAAACAGTTTAAAGGAAATTGTAGCATACTTGCTCCCGAGAAAAACGAAGGCTTGATGAGAGGGCAAAACTCCTGCGAGATTGGCGCGTGGTGCATGTTAAAATAGCACTATACAGCTAAACAAAGGAGGGCCACTGCCATGGCCGATAAAACCAACTTCAACTGGCGCACGGCGCCGCGGTCCATCGCCAAACTGATGGCTTGGTTGCCATATTTTGCCCAGTTTCAACAAGCGGATTATCAAGCCGCGGTGGCCAACCAGGAGCCGAGCACCATGGCCAAAATCCCCGTGCTCTATCCGGTGCGGCGGGCGATTCGCTATGCCATCGAAAGCGATGCCGATGATCCGGACCCGCTGACGCAACTGACGTTAGCGGATTTCGTGGCCGGTCAACAACCCGCGGGTGATTTCAGTGATAAGGAATCCAAAGTCCGCCAAATCGTCACCACGGCTGAACAATATGGCTTGATGGACGCTAAAACCGCGCGCCTGACGCCGGTGGGACAGCGCGCGGTGGCCGGCCAATTAAGCGGGGAGGACTTTTTGGTCCAGCTGCTTAAAATGTACGTCATGGTCGACGCGCAGCATGGTGTTTTCCCGATGCGAACTGTGCTGCAGCTGATGGCGCATTTCGGGGCGCTTAGTCGCAACGAGCTCACCTTCGTGTTCGGCACGTTGGATGATGCCGCGGTGCCAACCACCATCGAAGCAGTGCAGGCTTTCCGCACCGCCTATGCAAAGCTGCCGAGTCGCAATGATAACCGCGCCGTTGAGGCATTGGTGATCAAAATATGGCACCAGTTTTATCCGGCAACGCCAGACCGCAAGATTATTTCGATTCAGCATGACTACACTGATGCCTTGCGGCGGGCGTTGGAATTCACCGAACTCTTTTACTCGCACGGCCGCGGCACGGCGATGAAGTTGCGAGTCTCGGCGCTGAATCAGCCGAAGTTGCAGCAACTGGTGAACGATTTTACCTTCGTGCTGCCGCCGCAGCAGTCGGTTAATGGCCACTTGGTCCAAAAAAGTGCCCGTGAGACGCTGGGGTGGTTTGGCGCCGTGGGCAATTTGCCGCTACCATGGGATCAGCCAGATGCGCGGCTGCAGTTGGTCGAGGACAAGCTGGACCATGCGGCGCGGTTATTCGCGGCCTTGCCCGAAGCGCCTTACGCGCCGGCGCAAGTAGCGGTAATCAAAGCCAATTTGACCAATGCGTCGATTCAACAGCTCAAAGACCTGGAGTCGGCGCTGGACCAAGCGGTGCTGGCGCAAACCGAGCTTTTGTATGTCCAAAAAGAAGCGCAGACCCCAGCCGCCCGGCAAGAAATTCTCGAGCGGTTTGACACGATTTTAACCGATAAAGACCAGGCGGCGTTGTGGCTGGAAGTCAATACTTGGCGGGCCTTCGTCGCGCTGAGTGGGCAGGACAAAACCGTGATTCATCATTTCCAAATGAATCCGGATTTGACCCCGAAGTCCTTTGCCCCTGGCACCGGCAACACGCCGGATATGGAGGTACACCTGGCCAGCAGCATTTTGGTGCCAGAAGTTTCGATGATGGCTGGCACGGTGCAGTGGGAACACGAGGCCTCGTCGGTGATTGACCATGTGATCAAAATCAGCCAAGCCAGCCCGAAGCCGACGCTGGGCGTGTTCATCAGCGCGCGCATCAATCAGCGCACCTTATGGCAGTTGTTTTTGCTCAATCGTGATTCTTGGCTGGGCCAGCCGGTGCCAGTGGTGCCTCTCACCATCAAACAGTTCAGTGGGCTGATGCAGGTCGCTTATGCCACTGACGCGACCGCGCAGGAAGTGGCCACGCTGCTTGAGCAAATCAGTGCCGCCGCGCGCCAGCTGACCACTTACATTCAATGGCCAGCCACAATTGAAAGTGCCTTGGCCGCCTGGGCGCGCCGGTGAGCGTTGTATCACCGGTGGTCATTGGGTACACTAGAGACACTGAGAAAAAATAGTCGCGATGAAAGAGTAGAAAAAATGCTGACGCCTTTATTGAAATATCCTGGCGGTAAAACCAAGGAGCTGCCGCACATTTTGCCGGCCTTACCGGCGCAGATTCGCCATTATTATGAACCCTTCGTGGGCGGCGGCGCAGTGTACTTTGCAGTGGCCAGCCGCCGCAGTGCGACCATTGCCGGTTATTACATCAATGATCGTTCCGATGAGTTGATGCGGCTGTATCGCGCCGTGGCTACCGGGGATGAAAGCTTCTTTGCGGCGGTTGCGCGCATTGATGCAGCCTGGGTCGGGGCCGAAACCTTTGTCGATAAAATCCAGCCTGAGCTGGTGAAGTTTTTCGAGGTGCAGGTGCAAGCATCGGATCAGCCGCGGCCGCAGACTCAGACCTGGGTCGCGTCACATCAAGCCGCGATGACGGCCGCTTTTGCGCCAACGTTTGAAGATGGCCGGGGCTTCTTTACCGATTTGCCGGTGGCGATGGCCCGCAAGGTGAACTTTTTGCGCAAGCAGGCAGCCGCCGGCGTCACCATCTCTCAGGCCGATTTTGAACAAATCATTTTGACTACCTTCAAATCCTCGCTCTATGTGTACTACCGCGACTTGTTCAATCGCATTCCTGAGCTGGCGTTTACGCCAGGGGAGCAGGCGGCGCTGTACTTGTTCATTCGCCAGTACGCGTATTCCTCGATGTTCCGCTATTCCAAAACCGGGAAGTTCAATGTCCCGTATGGTGGCATGACGTACAACCACAACACGCTGGCCAGTCGGGTGGCGGAGTACCGCAACCCGGAATTAACCGCGCTGTTAGCCAATACCACGCTGGGCAATCAAGACTTTGCTGATTTTATGGCAGCACATCCCCCGGTGGCAGGCGATTTTCTGTTCCTCGATCCACCTTACGATACGGATTTTTCCACTTATGCCAACAACGAGTTTGGCCAATCTGACCAAGGCCGGCTGGCGCAGTATTTAATCCAAGAGACCGTCGCTAACTGGATGCTCGTGATTAAGAACACGCCTCTGATTGCGGCTTTGTATGAAGCAGGCACTGCCACGGCCAATGGCCAGCAGGTGTTCCTGCATGCTTTTGATAAATCCTACCTCGTCAACTTTAAGAACCGTAATGCGAAAGACGTTGAGCATCTGGTTATTACCAATTACCAGCTGCCGGAGCAAGAGCTGCTTTAGCGTCAACCCACGCGCCGCCACCGAGCCCTAGCCTTGGTGGCGGCGTTTTTGCGTGGAACGGGTGAGAGGAAAAGGAAATCGCCGTGAAAGGTTTCTCATGGACTTGGCTTGAACTCTCAGGGTGCCCTCACGCCGCTATGTTAGGCTTTTCAGCGAAGTGGAGGCAGGACGATGACAAGCAAACCTGAAAACACAGCGGTCAAACGGAATCTTCAAACCCGGCATTTGTCGATGATTGCCCTCGGCGGCAGTATTGGCACCGGCCTGTTTGTGACCAGTGGTTCCACCATTGCTAAAGCCGGCCCTGGCAGCGCTCTGATTGCCTATTTAGCCATGGGCATCATGGTGTATTTTTTGATGACCAGTTTAGGCGAAATGGCGACTTACTTACCGGTATCGGGCTCGTTCTCCGAGTATGCCACGCGATTTATCGACCCCGCCGTTGGGTTTGCGCTGGGGTGGAATTACTGGCTGAATTGGGCGATTACGCTGGCGGTCGATGTGTCCACTACCGCGATTGTGACGCATTATTGGCTGCCGCAGGTGCCGGGGTGGGCGATCAGCCTGTTCTTTTTGGCGCTGATTGTGACCTTGAACTTGGTGTCGGTCAAAGCCTTTGGCGAAACCGAGTACTGGCTGGCGATGGTCAAAGTGCTCACAGTGATTGTGTTTCTCGTGGTCGGGCTGCTTTCGATTGTCGGCATTCTCGGCGGACCGGCGGTAGGCCTGCGTAATTTTACCGTCGGCGATGCGCCGTTTCATGGCGGCTGGGTGTCGGGGCTGTCGGTCTTTCTGGTGGCGGGCTTCTCCTTTCAAGGCACCGAGCTGATCGGGATTACCGCTGGGGAATCGGCAACGCCGGAAACCAGTATCCCCAAGGCCATCAAGCAGGTGTTTTGGCGCATCATGATTTTTTACGTGCTGGCGATTGCCGTGATTGCTGCGCTGATTCCATATACGGATCCGAACTTGCTTGGCGCCAGTGAAGCGCATGTGGCGATGTCGCCGTTTACCTTGGTATTCCAGCGCATTGGGCTAGCCGGGGCGGCTGGGGTGATGAACGCCGTGATTTTGACCTCAGTGTTGTCCTCAGCTAACTCGGGGCTGTACGCCTCCACGCGCATGCTGTGGGCAATGGGCAATACCGGCATGGCGCCGCGGATTTTTGGCCGGACAAATGACCGCGGCATTCCGGTGCCAGCGCTGCTCTTAACCACAGCGGTGGGGATGTTGACCTTTGCTGCCAGCATTGTCGGCACCGAAGTCTATCAGCTGTTGGTGGCGTCCTCGGGGCTCACTGGATTCATCGCCTGGCTCGGCATTGCCTTCAGCCACTTGCGTTTCCGCCAAGCATTTATGAAGCAGGGTCATTCGGTGGATGAGTTGGTTTACCATGCGCGGTGGTTTCCGCTGGGGCCAATCGTGGCTGCGGTGATGGGACTGGTGATTGTATTCGGTCAGGATTTGCAGGCGGTGACGTCCGGGCAGTGGTATCGCCTGGCGATTAGCTACATGTCGTTGCCGGTGTTCATTGGGATGTTTGCCTACTACAAGATTAGGTATCGAACACATGTGATTCCGCTCGATCAGATCAAGTTGAAGTGAAGCAATAGCGCCGAGGCAATTGGCCCGGCGTTATTTGATTCCAATGCGGGGGACCACAGCAGCTAATGGTCATTGAAAATGGCGACCACTAAGGTTGTGGTGTGCCGGCCTCCGCATCAAGCGATGACTGCTAAGTGAAACTAATTGAGATGGACCATGCTGAATGGGTGGCGAACAGCGAAAGGATTTTTCAAGGCCGGGGGTTAAAATTCGCAAAATAAGCGACATTTTTCTGAAAATGATACAGCTTAATATATTAGAAAAAAGATATTTAGGTATTTTTTTAAAACTTAACCGCATAGAACCGCCTTTGTTGCCGATTGTAAGCGCTATCCATATAAAAAATACCAATAATATTTTACCTATCTATGCTAAAATGTGCCTGAACTTTATAATTTGAAAGGGGGACTGTCACCAAATCTCATTTGTAATACAGGCAACATCATGATGTTTGAGTTAACACGATTACTGTCATCAACTGATTTTATCAGTCGCATTATAAGCGACGAAATGACTAGGGTAGTCATTTCAGGAAACGCCGAGCGCACTTCCAATTCAGAATGGGGATTCTGATGGCTCGGCGCGAGACTGATAAATCACGATCCGACAAGGAGGAGTATTCATGCGTGATTCAAAAAGCCGACTGACTCGACCAGTCAAGGCCTTGCTTTACAGTACCTCAGTATTATCAATGTTTGTGTTATTCGGTGGCCGTATGCAGCAAGTGCATGCTGATACAACCCCGGATGGCACGGGCCAGACTCAAGCCGCTGCTAGAACTGAAGCAGCGCCGGTAACTGACCAAACCCAACCTGAGACGCCAGCTAGCGGCGACACTGCCGCTGAGACCCCGACCACTGCCGATGCAGCGGTCAGCGAGGCGCCTGCCGTGACGCCAGAGGCAACAAACGACGATGCTGCGGCGACCGCAACTGCGCCGAAACAGGATGTTTCGGCAACCACACCGACCGAAGAAGTGACCCCAAAATCAACCACTGAAACACCAGCAGCTGAGCCCGAGGACCCAGCGACTGATCCGGCCCAGGCGGCAGCGTTAATTAGCAGTGTCGTCAAAAAAGATACTTACTACGAGGTCACTTATGCTAGTGGCCTGGTCGCCCGGTTGTCGCTGCTTGAAGGCGACATCATGCGCTATTATGCCGACCCGACCAACACTTACGGCGACCCGGCGCAATCAGGGGAAAATCTGAACGCTAAGATTTTGACCAAAACGCCCGAGGAGTACGGCGCTGATGCTTTCACTGCTTCGACCCTGACCGATAACGATACCGAAACCGTGATTGATACCGGTGTCGTGCAAATTCATTTTGATAAGATCGCCGGTACAATGAGTGTTACCAAAGGCGATAAGACGATTCTGGCAGAGACGCAGCCCATTGAACTGACTGCGGACAAGAGCACTGAATATCTTGCACGCCATGACAATGAAAACTATTTCGGCGGTGGGACGCAAAACGGCGATTTTGCCTTGCTCGGTGAGAACGTCAAAATCGAAAAAGGCGGCTGGACAGATGGCGAATCCGCTTCGCCAGTGCCGTTCTACTGGTCCACGGATGGTTATGGCGTCCTGCGCAATACCTTTATGCCTGGGGCGTACAATTTCGACACGGCTAATGACGGTACCATCAAGCTCAGCCACAATGAAAACCGCTTTGATGCCTTCTACGTCTTCGCCGATACCGCGCAAGGCCTGATCAAAGGCTATTACGAGCTGACGGGCGCGCCACTGATGATGCCGGAGTATGGCTTTTACGAAGCCCACCTGAATGCTTTCAACCGTGATGTCTGGATTGAAGTTCCTGAAGGCACTCGCGGTGCATATAAGTTCCCTGACGGCAAGTATTACAAGGAATATAATCCGGAAAACATGCCTGAGAACCTGAAAGGCCAAGGTATTCTGGAGTCGCTGAACGGCGAAGGCACCAACGGGCAAGACAATTACCAATTCAGTGCCCGGCAAATGATTGATTTGTATGAAAAATACGACATGCCGCTGGGCTGGTTCCTGCCAAACGACGGTTATGGTGCGGGCTACGGTCAAACCGATACCTTGGCCGGCAACGTCGAAAACCTGAAGCAGTTCATCGAATACGCCAATGCGCATGGGATTGAAGTGGGTCTGTGGACCCAGCAAAATCTATCACCGGTTGATCCCGATAATCCGACCAACAAGGACCGCGATTTTGCTGCTGAAGTCGCAGCCGGCGTGGTGGCGTTAAAGACGGACGTGGCCTGGGTCGGCGCAGGGTATTCCTTTGGCCTCGATGGCATTCAAAAAGCCCTGGATATGATGGAATCTGTCGATGGGGATACCGTGCGGCCATTTGTGATCACCTTGCACGGCTGGGCCGGGACCCAGCGCATGTCAGGCATCTGGGATGGCGACCAAACTGGCGGCGAATGGGAATACATTCGCTTCCACATCCCAACGTACATTGGTGAAGGGCTGTCCGGCCAGCCGAACGTGGGCTCTGATACGGACGGTATTTACGGCGGGAATAATCCCATCATCAACGCCCGTGAATACGAGTGGAAGACCTTCACTCCGATTGAATTGAACATGGATGGCTGGGGTTCGCAGCAGAAGATGCCGTGGGTCTACAGCGATACCATCACCGCCATCAACCGCGCTTATCTGAAGCAGAAGACCATGCTGATGCCGTATATCTACACGACTTCAGAGCAAGCGATCAGCGATGGCAATCCAATGGTGCGGGCACTGCTCCTTGAATATCCGGATCTGCCGGAAACTTACACCGATCTGGTGCAGTATGAATACATGTGGGGCGACAACTTCCTGATTGCCCCAATCTATCAAAACACCGCTTCCGATGCGGATGGGAATGATATTCGCAATGGGATTTACCTGCCAGATCCTGACCAAATCTGGATCGATTATTACACCGGCAAAGAGTACCAAGGCGGTCAGGTCATCAACAACTTTGATGCCCCGCTCTGGAAATTGCCAGTCTTCGTCAAGGCCGGTGCGATTATCCCGACGGCGCCTGCCACCAACAATGCTACCCAATATGATGCCATCAAAGACCAGCGGCAGTTCCAGATTTATGCCAATGGCGATAGTAGCTACACGGTGTATGAAGATGACGGGTTATCCGCCAAGTATCAAAGCGGAGCTTCAGCAACGACTGAGGTGACCAGCAGCTTGAAGGGTACCGATTTGACCTTGACGGTGGCTCCAACGGTTGGCACTTATGCTGAAATGAAGACCGACCGGACCACCGAGTTTGATGTTCGCACCAAGACCACGCCAAGCACCGTCACCGCTACGATTGGCGGTCAGGCAGTGACCTTGAAGCAGGTCCAGACCTTAGAAGCCTTCGAAGCTGGGACCGATGTTTGGTTCGATGATTCGAACTATCTGACCAACAGTTATCTCGATGGCGTGGGCACCGATTTGGCCCAGCACTTCCTGCGCCTGAAGCTGCACGCGGTGGATGTGACAAAGGATGGGATTGAAGTTAACTTCAGGGGTATCGACACCAGTGCCACCCCGGAAAATCCAATTTTGACGCCATCGGATGCGATTGCGACTCCGAATACACCAACCGCTGATCCGATGGCCATCACGACCACTGAAATTCCAGTGACCTGGAATGAAGTAGAAGGGGCAACTGGCTATAACCTCAAGGTCGATGGTGTGCTGTACCGCGACATGAAAGCTGCTAATTACACCATTGATCATGTGTTGCGCGGCACCAGTCACACCATTCAAGTCCAGACCGTCACCGCCGATGGGGTTTCCCAGTGGAGTGATGAGGCGACCTTTGAAACCAGCAATGATCCGCTGCGGGATGTGCTGAAAGTGGTCAAGGCTGAAGCGAAGGACGCCGATGGCAATGAAGCCAAATGGCAGCCCAACACCGAGTTCAAGTATCTGTTTGACGGCGACACGACGACCATGGCGCATTCTGCTTGGGATCTGACTGACGCCACCCCAATGTCGATTTATGCTTACCTCGACGGTGACTATGCGCTGGATAGCATTGTCTACACCCCGCGGGACAACGGTGGCAATGGTAACCTGAAGAACATGGACGTTTACGTCAGCGACGATGGCATTACCTGGACTAAGGCCGGCAGTGCGCAGGGCTGGAAGCAAACGGCGATGCCACGCAGCATCCAACTCGCTGATGGTACGCATGGTTCGATTGTGCGCTTTGACATTCCGAAAGGCGCCGGTGTGAACAACAACGTTTCCGGTAATGAAATTCAGATTTTCAAAGTGCCTGGGGCGTTGAAGCAAGTACCGGGCGACATTTCCGGCGATGGGCAAATCTCAGACAACGACATTCAATCGCTGAAGCAGTATTCTGGCTTGAATGACCAAGATGCGGCCTTTGACCAAAATGGTAAAAAAGGCGATATTGACGGCTCGGGCGTGGTCGATGCGGCCGATGCCAACTTTATCTTGGGCCAGCTTGGTGAAACCCCGGCTGGCACGGATGCCAAGACCCCAGCTGGGACGATTGCGTTGCAAGCCGACCGCACCACCTACCACCCTGGGGATACGGTGACCTTGACAGTGACCGGCTATGGTTTGAGTAACGTCAATGCCTTATCCGTTGCCTTACCGGTTGATCCAAGCGTCGGCACGGTCACCGGCATTACCGGCGGCAAGCTCACGGCAGGGATGGAGAACCTTTCCCGCGTCGCCACTCACACCGATGGCTCAGTCGAAGCTTATCTGATGTTTGCGAATAAAGGCGAGCAACCGCGGCTGGCCAGCAGCGGTGAAATTGCCACGATTACGCTGAAGTTGAACGCCAACCTGACTGGGCCGTTGCAGTTAGCCTTAGTCAACGGCGAACTGGTCAACCAAAAGTCGCCAGTCGCCAAAGCCGATACCGGCACCGGTATCACCCTTGAACAAGCGGCAGTCGACTTAACCGCCTTGGCGCAAAGCGTTAAGATTGCCGGCGCCTTGGATCCAGCCGACTACACTGCCGATTCGTTTGCCGCAGTGACGAAAGCTAAAGCCGCTGGTGAAGCGCTGATTGCGGCGCCGGATACCGCCACCCAATCGAATGTGGCACAGGCACAAGCAGATCTGGTCGCTGCGATTGAAGGACTTACGCCAGCGGTGCCAGTGGACACCACCATATTGGCTGGACTGATTAAGACCGCGCAAGCGCTGGATCCGGCGGTTTACACCCCAGAGACCAGTGCTAAGCTGACCGACGCGTTGGCCGCGGCAGAGGCAATCGGAGCTGACGCCACCCAAGCAGCCGTTGACCAGGCGAGTCTGGTCTTGGCCACCGCCTTGACTAACTTGACGCCGCAAACCAGCCCGGCCGCCGTCGCGATGCTGAATCAGCTGGTTGAGACCGCTGGCAAAGTCGATACCGCGCCATTCACCTCGGCTTCTGCGCAAGCGTTAGCCGCAGCGTTGACTGCTGGCCAGCAGGTTGTAGCTGATCCTAAGGCGACCGACGCTGAATTAACCAAAGCGGCCGCAGCGTTGAGTGACGCTTTGGCCGGCCTGAAGCTCAAGGCAGTCGTCAATAAAGCCGCTTTGCAACTGACGGTGGCGAACGTGGCAGCGCTTGAGGCGAATAAGTATCTGCCAAGCAGTTTCGCCCCGGTGACGAAAGCACTGGCGGCAGCCAAGGAAGTACTCGCTGACCCAGCGGCGGATCAAGCTGCCGTAGATCAAAGCATCGTGGCCATCGTCAAAGCGTTAGCGACACTCCAGCCAGCTGCTAGCCAAACGGCTAAAGCTGACCTGCAGGCGTTGATTGATCAAACCAACCAGCTGGACGCTAATGCTTACACCGCTGCCAGCTATGCGCCAGCCCTTGATGCGGCTGCAGCAGCCGCAATAGTGCTGGCTGATGCTGAAGCAACGCCAGCGCAAGTTGCGGCAGCCCAAGCGACTTTGCAGGCAGCCTTAGCCGGTTTGACCCGAGTAAAAGAAACCACGGATGAAACCACGCAGACGCCTACGAGCGAACCAGACGACCGTAGCCAGCCTCGCCAGTCTGGCGATACGGGCAAGCAAAAGTCTGGTCAGGCAACCAAGGCAACGAAGACGACCAAGACGACGAAGGCGACCAAGGCCGTCAAAGCTACGAAGCCGAAAAAGGACGATGAGACTTTACCGGCAACCGGGAACACCCATGCTAGTTGGCTGACGGCGCTAGGCCTTTCCCTAATGTCACTGCTGGGCTTAGCTGGTATCAATCGTAAACGGATTTAATCCCCTAAATCCGACCATTTCAATTTCTCCCTGAATCAAAAGCACCGCTCCTTACGCATGAGGGGCGGTGTTTTGCGTTACTTGGTGGTGGCAGTACCGGAAGTGGTGGTGCCTTTGTAAGCGTTCAAAGCAGACTGAAGATCCTTGTCCTTGATTTTGACGTTTTCGTCTTTCAGCACTTGGCTGATGACATTCTTCATCACCGTGGTGCTGGATTCCCATTTTTGGTACAGGAAGGCAGTTAACGCGGCTTTGCTGGCCTTGAAGGTACCTTTGGCGGGATGTTTGATCATTTGAATGACCTCATAGCCGCTGGTGGTTTTCACCGGGGTCGTGGTGAACTCGCCATCTTTTAGCTTGTAAGCTGCATCCTTGAAGGTGGAATCCACGTTCTTGTCCGTGCTGTCAAACGCCGCCATTTTGCCGCCGGTGCTGGCGGTGGTGTTTTCCACCGAGTATTTCTGCGCTAACTCGGCAAAATCGGCGCCTTGCTGCAGCTGGGCGATGACGGTTTTAGCCGTGTCCTCGCTGGTGGTGAGGATATGCTGCACCGTGATTTTCGGTTGATACGTCTTCCAGGCGTCCTTAAGTTGGGCGGTGGTGGGCTTGATCTGGGCCTTCAAGGCGGCTTCACTCAGGTAGTTCAGACGCAAGGTTTGCTTGAAGGTCTTTTTAGTGTAGCCATTTTCCTCTAAGTAGGCTGCGAATTGATCACCATACCGCGATTGATAGGACTTGTAGGCAGCGGTGACTTTGGTTTCATCAATCTTGTTGCCATAAGCGTCTTTCATGGCCCCGTAGATCAGAAGATTGGCCAAGACTTGTTTTGCACTCGGCTCGGCTTTTAACGCCTGATAAAAATCCTGCTGAGTAATTTTCTTTTTGGCATACTGCGCCACGACCTGCTGATTGGCCTGATCGGTTTGTGAAGCTTTGCCACAACCGGCCAACGTCAGCATGACCCCCAGGGCGACTAGCACCCGGGTTGGTTTCAAAATTGTCTTCATGAAGATACTCCTCCCCGAACATGTGCTTCTGATTGTACCGCCAGAGTTAATGAAGAGCAACGTTATTCCTAATATTTCTCTCATTTTTCTTGAAGATTCGCTAAATACTGGTAATTGTTGGATACAAAGCCGCCATAGATTGGCGTTTCTGACTGAGAAATAGATTCTTGAAAACGAATTAAGACAGGATAAAATTTGAAGAATATTAAAACTTTCTTTGAGAAATAGGTTGCAAATTAGATTTTTCCACATATAATCATTCTTATCATCACTTAATCAAGATGGTGAGGTTTGAGTCACTCTAGGGGGTAAATGAATGAATAGGACAAGCAAAACGATTGTGACGGCGCTTGCAAGTACTGCTGTTTTGGGGGCATTGGCCTTGTCGCCAGTGTTCGAACTGCAGGCTAAAGCAAGTGTCGATAGCCAGTCTAAGGCGAAGACGAAGGCCGCGGCGACTTTAGCGACGCGCAGCAATGCCAAAGCCAAGGCGTTGGCAACCACGGCGGATACCACTGCCAAAGCCGTTGAGGCGCAACTGGCCGCGCGTGGGGTTAACTTCACCAAGTTGACCACCGCCCAGCAAAAAGACACTTATGTTGATGTCATTATTCAACTGGCTGCCGCGCCTGCCGCTGAAAATGGCAGCTTGAGCACCAATGCCAGCACCGCCGAAATTCAGGCGGCCACCGAGAAAGTCATTGCTGCGCAGGCTAGCACCAAAGCGGCAGTGGCGGCCATCACCGCCCAAGGCACTGGCGAAAGCTATGGCTATGTCATCAACGGCTTTACCACCAAGGTTCAGGTCAAAGATCTGACCAAGTTGGAACACGTCGCCGGCGTCAAGTCGGTTTCGATTGCTAAGGTTTATTACGCCGCTGAATCTTCGGCCAACGATATGGCTAATGTTTCCACGGTTTGGTCCAACTACAAGTACAAAGGTGAAGGCACAGTTGTTTCGGTCATTGATACCGGGATTGATCCGAACCACAAGGACTTCCGGTTGAGTGATGCCAGCACTGCCAAGTTGAGCGAAGATGATGTCAATGACTTCATCGGCAAGACTGGCTACGGCCGTTACTACACGTCCAAGGTGCCTTACGGGCATAACTACGCCGATAACGATGAAATTATCACCGATGACAATCCGGAAGAGCAACACGGGATGCACGTTGCCGGGATTATCGGGGCGAACGGTACCGGCAGTGACCCGACCACGTCAGTTGTTGGGGTGGCGCCAGAAGCGCAGCTCTTGGCGATGAAAGTCTTCTCCAACTCTGACACCGCGGCCACGACGGATTCCACTTCGGTCGTTGGGGCGATTGATGACTCCGCTAAGTTGGGTGCGGATGTCTTGAACATGTCGCTGGGTTCTGCTTCAGGCAAACAAAGTGACGATGATCCAGAAGTCGCTGCAGTTGAAACTGCCATCAATGCTGGTACCGCCGCCGTCATTTCCGCCGGGAACGACGGGACTTCTGTGTCTGACCAAGATGGCACCAATGTCGATTACTTCGGCAATCCGGATATGGAAATGATTGGCACCCCAGGCACGGCGCGGCATGCGACCACGGTTGCTTCTGCGGAAAACACCAAGGCGATCAACAACGCCATCACGATTTCCGCCGATGGTACCACGATTTTGGGCCCATCCATGACCGAAACCGGCACCGGCTTTGACCTGACCGCCTTTGACGGCAAGCAGTTCTACGAAGTCAAAGATGCTGACGGTAACCTCGGCATTGGCACGGCTGATCAGTTCACCGCCGATGTGAAAGGCAAAATTGCCATTGTGAAGCGCGGTGACATCAACTTCACCGAAAAGCAGGCCAACGCGAAAGCGGCTGGTGCGGCTGGCGTCTTGATTGTTAACAATGCCGGCGGCAATGAGGCCTTGACGTCTGTGGCCTACGATGCTGGTTTCCCAACTGCTGGTTTGTCCACCAATGATGGGGACAAGTTGGTGGCTTATCTGGCGGCTAACTCGGATGCCACCTTCAACGTTGAAATCGGCTTGAAGCAAATGGACAACACGTTGACCGCGACGGATGCCATGTCCACCTTCAGTTCCTACGGGCCAACGTCTGACTTGTCCTTTAAGCCTGACATCACCGCCCCTGGTGGCAATATCTGGTCGACCCAAAACAACAACGGTTACACTAACTTGTCTGGGACGTCCATGGCCTCACCATTTATTGCCGGTTCCCAGGCGCTGTTGACGCAGGCCATGAATGACGAAAATGGCCAGTACTATGCCTTGTATCAAAGCATGACCGCTAGTGAACGTGCGGCCTTCATGAAGACCATTGAGATGAACACTGCCACTGAAATCACTGACGTTGACCGCGATGCTGTCATCGAATCGCCACGGCGTCAAGGCGCGGGGATGGTCGATGTGGACGCAGCCATTGATGCCATCAGCAAGAACCCATCTACGGTCACTGGTGCCAATGACTACCCAGGCGTTGAACTGAAGGACTTCGACGAAGCCACCCATCAGTTCACCTTGAAGTTTACCAACCGCACCGATCAGCCAATCACTTACACGCTGAAGGACAACGCGAAGCTGACGGCAGTTTATACCTCCGCTACCGACGCGCAGACCGCGACGTTGTATGACAAGGCGATTGCTGGGGCCAACATCAAGGCCGATTCCACGATTGCCGTACCAGCAGGAACCACCCAAGAATTCACCTTCACCTTCACCTTACCAAGCGATTTTGAAAAGGATCAATACGTTGAAGGCTTCCTGAATTTTGAAGGCTCCGATAACTCCAAGCTGAGCATCCCGTACATGGGCTTTTACGGCAGTTGGGGCAATCCACAACTGTTCGATGACTTCAACGGGGTTACCTTCACGCCAACCACGACCGGCAACACCGGGACGATTGTCAATGGCGGGAATGATGAAGATGGAGCCATCAGCAATCCTGGTCTTACCACCGACGCGCAGGGCAATTACGTCATCGATACCAACAACATTGCCTTCTCCACGGCACCAGGCGCTGACATTGCTTGGATTCAGCCTGAATACTGGATGTTTCGGAATGCCAATGACGTTCAGACCCAGCTGTTGGACGACCAAGGCAACCTGCTGACGACCTTCTCCACCTATAAGGCTGCCACGAAGAGTTACTGGTACGCTAATGGTCAGAAATACGAAAAGCTGGATGGGGCGGAATTCGACGGCACGTACTTCGATCCGCAAACCAATCAAACCGAAACCCTGCCTGATGGCACTTACACCTACCGCGTGGTTGGCACGCCAGATGGCACCGACAAGCAGCAAGTGCTTGATTTCAAGGTAAAAATCGATAGCGTTAAACCTGACGTCCGCAACCTGAAGCTCACCGCTGAAACCGACCAGGATGGTAACAAGCAATACTATCTGACGGCTGAAGCCTTCGATAACTTCAGTGGCCTGGACGGTTCCGCCAACACAGCCATTAACGGTGTGGAAAATGACGGCGACCAGGATCCAACCAGCTACGACACCGAAGGCACCACCGCTGACGGCTACACCAAGATCAAGATCGCGCTGAGCGATGCGCAGGTCAAGGCCTTGGCTGCTGGTCGGAATAGTCTTTCTATTGCCGTGTTTGACAATGCTTCGAACTCAGCCACGACTTCGGCTACGGCCCAGAAGCCAGGCGAAGCCAACGGCGGCTTGGTCATCAACCAAGGCGGTTTGCCAGACAAGATTACGACGCAAACCAAGGGCCTCAACGATGATGGCACCGCGTTTGAGTTTGGTGGTAATTACCTGGTTGAACCAAGCTTCACTTACACCGATGCTGATGGCAACGAACATGACGGCACAGTTGATTTTGCCGATGATAATTCTGGTAACTTTACTGCCGATCTGCCAGTCAGTGATGACGATTACACCACCACGGTTAAGGTTTATACCGATGACAGTAAGCAAACCTTGCTGTACGAGAAGCAGATTCAAGTTGCGATGAAGGCCCCTGAGATCGATGCCTTGGCGGTTGACGGTCAGGCCACCTACAAGCAAGGGGACCAAGCGGCCACAACGGCGCAGTCTTCCGAAACGCAAGTGACCCTGACCGGGACCGTCAGTGACGACACGCAAACCGTTCAGGTGGCCATTGGTGACCAAACCATCGATGCCACGGTTAACGCTGATCACACCTTCACCGCTGATGTGCCGATCGCTGGTGGGGATAACACCGCTAAAGTCACCGCCACTGATGCCGACGGTAACCAAACGGAGGTCGATCAACCGATTACTTCCAGCAACTACGGCGTGGTCGCACCGTCCAACAAAGACGTGACCTTCGATGATGGCATTGCCTTCGGGTACAACTACATCGCAGCGGATACTAAGAATTATGATCCGGCTACCGGCAAGATTACCATCACCGGGAAGGTCGCACGGCCAACCACGAATCTGACCATTGGTGATCAGAAGGTGAAAATCAACTCTGATGGCACCTTCAGTGTCACCCTGGACATCGGCCAGCATCACGGCAATAACTTTGGCGTTTTGATTGGCGATGACACTTCCACCACCACGATTCAGGAACGGATTAGCCTGTACGTGGATGCGAACTTGCCGACGCTCACGGTGGATCAGGCCAAGGATACTGATGGCGATGGGGTCAATGACACCATTACCACCAGTAACCCGAACTTTACCCTCACCGGGAACGTTAAGGACGACAACACCTACGCTGACTTGTACATCAACGACAGCAACGTCATGGCCGGCTATGGCGACGTGGACTTCAACGCCGACAAGGGCTATGACCAAGACTTCAGTCAGACTGAAACCTTGAAGCCAGGCAAGAACACGTTCAACATCTACGCTCAGGACTACATCGGCAACAAGACCGCAGTCCAAACCATCGTGGTCAACTATGTGCCTGCCACGGCTGAAGATACGGCCGCGTTGAAGGATGCGAAGGCAAAGCTCAAGGCCACCTTGACTGAAGCGCGCGCACTCGGCGCTACCGGCGACTACACGCACGAAACCGCAGCGGTGCTTGCCAGTGCCCGGAAACAGGCGCAAACGGTCCTGAACGATAAGGATGCCACTTTGGCTGACGTTCAAGCCGCGCAAACCGCGTTGGATGACGCGATTGCTAAGTTGGAAAAGAAGGCTACCACCACCACGCCAACGGTTGATCCGAATGCGGATATTCTCGCCGCCATTCAGGAAGCTAAGCAAAGCCTTGGCACCACCACGGGTGAAACCACAGATCCAGCCACTGGCCGGACTTACTACGGTGATTTGGACAACTTGACCGCTGAAGTCAAGGCTGGCACTGTGACCCCAGAAGAAGCGAAGAAGCAATTGAATGCCTTCTTGAACCAGGCCACCACGCTTGATGAAATCGCCGCCGCGAAGCAGCAAGTGGCTGCTGCCGGGTTAGGCGAAACCAAGGCCCCATCAGGTCGCACGTTCAACGGTGACTTCGATTACCTATACAACCAAGCCAAGGCCGGTGCTTTGACGCCGGAACAGGCAACGGCACAGCTGAATGCATTGATTGATGATGCACTGGACACTTTGGCCAATGAAATCAAGCAGGCGACCCCAGGAGCCACCGGCAATAGTACCGACGCTGCCACTGGTCGCAGTTGGTACGGCGATGTCGACAATGCCCATAACACCGGCAAAGCCGCCACGACGCCTGATCAAAAACTGGCCCAGTTGGCCGAACTGGCCAACTTTAAGCCCCTGATTGCAGCGCAGGTTAAGGCCGATGCTGCCGCCGCTTACGCCCAGGCGCTGGCGGCCAAGAACGAAGCCGCCGCCGCGAAGAACACCGCGGCCAACAACACCCGTTTTGGCGGGAGTGATGTCGAAGGCGCAGCGGCGAAAGCCAATGCGGCTGCCGCAGCGCAGGCGGCGAAGGAAGCGGCTCAGGCCAAACTCCTTGCTCAGCAAGCTAAGGTCGCTGCCGCGGCTGACGCTCAGGCCAAAGCGGCCGCTGCGGCGCAGCCAAAGCCGCTTGCGACCACGGGCGCAGCTAAGGCGACCAAGCTCAGCGTTGCCACGGACACCAAACAACAGGCGGCATTACCAGCCACTGGTGACCAAGCCCAAACTGGCTTGATGGCCCTCGGCGCCGCCATGATTGCTGGCGTGCTGGCCTTCTTCGGTAAGAAGAAAGCGGACGAGCGTTAATCGTCCCACTGTCATACATGCACCACGGAAAGAGCCTCTACGGAGGCTCTTTTTGCTGGCTTTTGGACCCTAAATCTGCTATGGTTGAGGCAAAGAAAATCGTATGTATCAAGAGTGTTGGTAGTGGCTATGCACTGTGACCAACCGGCAACGTACCGAAAGGCAACGTGCCCCACCATAGACGGATGCAGATCACTTCGGGGGTCGTGCATTTGATGTACGACTTTTTTTAATCTTATTTTAGGAGTGATCAGATGATTACATTAGTTGATGGCGCAGTCCACGACATCCCAGTGGGGGCGGCAGTGGTGCCGGCTTATATGGAGCAAATCGCTAGTGCGACTGCGGTGAACAGCATCGGCCTGGATGACTACCTGGCGGTGCGGGCAGTAGCTAGTCCCAACCAGCGGCAGGCGCTAGATGACCTCGTGGTGGCCAAGCTGACCGCCGCGGCGCAAGGGCTACAAGGCGCGGACTCAGCCTTGCCGAAGCAGCGAGACACCCGCAAGTGGCAGGCCAGTGACGTTCGACAATGGCAACACGCGCGAGCGGCTCAGATCACCCGCAATTGGTTGGCTGATTTTGCGGCTAATTCGGCAGTGCCAGCGCGCGTGAGACTGGCTGCCACGCTCGGCTAGCCCCAAAAATTCAGCTTGATTTGAATGAAGCGACGGCACGGTTTAAGGTGCAGTCGCTTTTTCATTGACTCAAACCGAAGTAATGAGTCAATCTGTTGGTAGACCTGGTTTTTGCTGGCTTCGTTGGTTGACTCGATTCTCATTGACTCGCCAGTCGATGGCTTCTACACTGGGACCATCAAAGCATAAGAGGAGGAGATAGCGATGACAGAGGTCGTTGCAATCGATCATTTAACCAAGCGCTTTGGCAAGTTTCAAGCGCTGAAAAATATCACCTTTACCATTCACCCCGGGGAAGTGTTTGGCTTTATCGGGCCGAACGGGGCGGGGAAATCCACGACGATTCGGATTTTACTGGGGAACCTCAAGGCCACTTCCGGTCAGGCTACCATTTTTGGCCAGTCGGTGTGGACCGACGCCGTGGCCATTCACAAGCGGATTGCGTATGTACCAGGGGATGTTGACCTGTGGCCAAATCTGACAGGCGGCGAGATTGTGGATCTGCTGCTGAAACTGAGCGGTCAAAACCATACCGCCCGCACCGACGAGCTGATCAAGAAGTTCGACCTTGATGTGGCCAAAAAGGCGCGCACGTATTCAAAAGGGAACCGCCAAAAAGTGGCGTTGGTCGCCGCTTTTTCCACTGACGCCGAGTTGTATATTTTTGATGAACCGACCAGTGGCCTCGACCCGCTGATGGAAGAGGTTTTCCAGCAAGAGGTCTTGGCGTTGAAAGCAGCCGGCAAGAGCATTCTGTTGTCCTCCCATATCTTGAGCGAAGTGGAGCGGATGTGTGATCGCATCGGTATCATTCGCCAAGGTGAAATCATCGAAGTCGGCAGTTTGGCGTCCATGCGCAAACTCAGCCGGAGCACCATTCACGTGCAAACCAAGCAACCACTGACCGCCATTGCGACTTTGCCGGCCGTGCATCAATTCAAAGCGGAAAGTGACACTAAGGCGGAATTTGCCGTGGATAGTGAAGCCGTGGGCAGCGTGATGGACCAGCTGAGCAGCCTCGAAATCGTGCAGCTGCAAAGCACCCCGCCGACGCTGGAAGATTTGTTCCTGCGTTATTACAACAAAGAAGGTGAAGCGGATGCCACACAGCACGTTTAATCGCACCGGCACCTTGCTTAAACTAGAGCTGCGGCATGACTGGCTGAAAATCGTGCTGTGGCTCACCGGCTTGGTGGGTTTGATGGCGGCCGCCGCGGCGAAGTTCGGCGGCATTTATGGCACTCAAAAGGAAATGGCCACGATTGCTGTGACCTTGAAGACGCCAGCCATGGTCTCCTTGCTGGGCCCCTTTACCGCCAAGCCGCCTTATACGACGGCACTGATCTACGGCAGTGAAATGATGGTGTTCATGGGTCTTTTCACCGTGATGATGAACATCCACTTGGCCATTCATGCCACTCGCAGTCAGGAAGAAAGTGGCCTGACCGAACTCATGCTGGCGCGCAGTGTGGGCCGGCAGGCGCCACTGCTGGCGGCCATGTTGGAACTGGTGATTGTCAATGGCTTGGGTGGGGTGCTGGAAGCGCTCAGCCTGCAAGCGGCGCAAATGCCTGGCGCCACTGCGGCAGGGAATTTGCTGTTTGGCTTGGGTCTAGCCGCCTTTGGCCTGATGTTTGGTAGCTTTAGTTTGCTGTTTGCCCAGCTGGCCAGCACCAGCCGCGGCGCGCTGATGCTCAGTTACGGTTTTCTAGGGCTGGTGTTCATCGCCCGGATGGGGACGGATGTTCAGAATCCTGATTTAACCTGGTGGACGATTTTTGGCTGGATTGAAAAAATGGAGCTCTACACCAACAACACCTGGTGGCCGGTGCTGCTAATGCTGGCAGGCGCTGTGGTTGGCGGCGCCTGTGCCGTGGCTTTGGCCGCGCGGCGCGATTTAGGCGCCGGCTTGATTGCCCCGAAGCCTGGCCGCAAGCGCGCCAGTGCGTTCTTGCGCGGACCACTTTCCTTGCTGGCGCGAGTCAACCGGACCAGCACCATTGTTTGGCTACTGGGCCTGGCACTGCTGGGCGCCAGTTACGGTTCCATTTTCGGGACCGTGGGGGATTTGGTCAAAACGAACCCAGTGCTGGGCAAGTTACTTGGCGGCGCGGCAGTCGCGGCGGCTAATCGCGCCGTGGTGCTGGCCATGGCCAACAAGCTGGCGGTGATTTTCGTCGTTGTGGCCACGATTCCAGCAGTGATGATGATTTTGAGCTTGAACCGCGATGAGCAAAAAGGTTTGCTGACCTTGATGCAGGCCAAGCCCATCGGCCGCTTGCGCCTGGCCTTAACTTCTGCCGGTTACGGTTTGGTGGTGGGCTCCGCGGCCTTCATTGCCGCAATTTGGGGTATGGCCGCGGCGGGTCAGCAAAGCATGACCATCACGATCACACTGGCGCGGTTCATGCGCAGTTTTGTCGGTTACTGGCCAGCGCTGCTGGTGGTGTGCGGGTTGGCGATGCTGCTAGCCGGCCTGCTACCAAAATGGCAGACTGTGATCTGGATTGTGCCCATCTATGGCGTGATTTCGCTGTACTTGGGGCCGCTGATGGATCTGCCAAAATGGGCCCTGAAGCTGTCACCGTACGGCTGGGTCAACGACGTGCCAGTGGCCGCGATTAACTGGGGCACCTTTGGCTGGATGACGGCGCTCGGCGTGGTGCTGCTAGCAGTCGGCCTGTGGGCTTATCGGCGTCGCGATTTGTTGATGAATTGAGGTGAGCAAAATGACCCCAGCAACTATCGGCCAGCCGGTAGTCAAAGACCCGGCCAAAGTGGAACGCATTTTGCATGCGGCGCTGACGCATTTTGCTCAAATGGGCTACCGCAGTGCCAAAACCGACCTGATTGCTGCCGACGCCAAGGTGTCCAAAGGCTTGCTCTTTCACTACTTTGGCACCAAGGAGGCGTTATATCTCGCCACGGCGCAGTGGGTGTTTCAGCGCCTGAATGAGGTGGCGGATTTCAGCGTCTGGCAGAATGCACCTGATTTGGAAACCATGGTCACTCGGGCGCTGCGCTATAAGATTGCGCTTCAGGTGGACTATAAACCTGAGTTCGCCTTTGCGATGTCGTTGTATGGTGGCGGCTACCCTAAAGCTCTGGCCCCTGAAATTAATCAGCTCATGGCCGGCGAAATGCAGCTTGTCAGCCAAGATCTCCTCGGTCCCGTGCTTGACCGGATGAAGCTCAAGCCTGAGGTGACCCCGCAAATGGTGAGCGATTTGATTGCAGCGATGAACGACTTGATTGCCAGCAAAGCGCGGCCGTTTCTTGATGCCCATCCTGACGCCCAAGTGGCCGACCTTGAGTGGTTGGTCGACGAAGTGAAAAACTACATGCGCATTTTGGAATACGGGTTTATTCAGCAATAACCAAGCGGCGCAGTCAGTGATGGCTGTGCCGCTTTACTGTCTTCATAAGCTGCCGCCTTTCGATTCTGCTGGAAAATGCGGTATACTTACTTTTAGCAAGTCTGAAATGAGGTGAGCATGTGAAAATCGGATTTATCGGCACCGGCATCATGGGGACCGGCATGATTACCAACCTCCTGCAAGCCGGCTACGAAGTCGTGGTGTTCAACCGTACCAAGGCGCACGCTGACAAGGTGTTAGCCGCTGGCGCTACTTGGGCCGATTCGCCTGAGCAAGTCGCCGCTGAGGCAGACGCAGTGCTGTCGATTGTGGGCTTTCCGCAGGATGTCGAGGCGGTTTACTTCGGCGAGCATGGCGTCTTGGCCGGCGCCAAGGCCGGACAGGTTTTGGTGGATATGACGACCAGTGCCCCAGACCTCGCTAAGCGCATTGCGCAAGCGGCAGCTAAGCAAGAGGCAGTGGCGCTGGATGCACCGGTATCAGGTGGTGACATTGGCGCCAAAAACGGAACCCTCACCATCATGGTTGGCGGCAATCAAACGGCCTACGAGCAAATGAAGCAGGTCTTTGCCGCCATGGGCAGTACCATCAATTACTTTGGCCCGGCTGGCAGTGGTCAGCACACCAAAATGGCCAATCAAATTATGATCGCCGGCACCATGACCGGGCTCAGTGAAATGCTGGTGTACGCGAAGGCTGCGGGGCTCGACTTGGATAAGGTCTTGACCACGGTGGGCGGTGGTAGTGCCGCTAATTGGAGTTTAACCAATTATGGCCCGCGGATTTTAGCGGGGGACTACACCCCAGGATTTTTCGTGAAGCATTTCGTCAAAGACCTGCGCATTGCCCTTGAGGCCGCCGACCAGATGCACCTGGATTTGCCTGCCACCAAACAGGCCAAGGCGCTGTACCAGGCGATGGTGGACGCCGGCGAAGGGGACTTAGGCACGCAGGGTCTGATTACGCAGTATGCAAGTTGGCAAGCATCAGCACCAAGAAAGGATTAACCATGACAAAATTTAACAGTTTACAGGATACTTACACGTTGAGTAATGGGGTTAAAATCCCAGTTTTGGGCTTCGGCACGTGGCAAACGCCAGATGGCGATGTGGCCAAGCAAAGCGTTGAGGCCGCAATCAAGGCCGGCTATCGGCATATTGATACCGCGGCGATGTATGGCAACGAGGAAACGGTTGGTGCCGGCATCAAAGCTAGTGGCATCAAGCGCGATGACTTGTTCGTCACCACCAAGCTGAACAACGACGCGCACCGGTTTGATCTGGTGCAGGCCGGCATTGATGCGTCCTTGACCAAATTGGGCCTGGACTATGTTGATTTGTATCTCATCCACTGGCCAAATCCTGTTGGCTTCCGGGACAGTTACCCAGACAGCCTCGCCGACACCTGGCGGGGGATGGAAGCCGTGCTCAAGGCCGGCAAAGCGCGCGCCATTGGGATTTCGAACTTCCGCCAGCAGCATATGGATGTTTTGATGAAAAATGCCACGGTGACACCGATGGTCAACCAGATTTTCCTGAATCCAAGTGACTTGCAGCCTGAAGTGACGGCGATGAATGAAAAGTATCACATGCTGAGTGAAGCTTACAGCCCTCTTGGCACCGGCAAGTTGCTGGGCAATGAGCAGGTGGCCGCGATTGCCAAGCACTACGGCAAGTCGGTGGCACAAGTGCTGTTGCGTTGGTCCTTGCAGCATGGCTTCCTGCCGCTGGCCAAGTCCGTGCATGAAGCGCGGATCAAGGCCAATACCGAGCTGTTTGACTTTGACTTGACCGCGGATGACATGAAGGCGCTGGACGGCTTGCACGGCATTGCCGGGCTAGCCACCGATCCTGACACGACGAATTTCTAAAACCTACTGGCCGCCGACCGCAATGGTTGGCGGCTTTTTGATTCGACGAATTGTCAACTCAAGTGCAACTTTTTACCCAGGAAGACTTCTGATGGCGTCTTCCAGCCTAAGACCTTGCGTGGTCGGTTATTCAGTTGTTCAATATAAGTCTCAATTTCCTGGTCGCTCTG
>NZ_BTTP01000016.1:0-65971 GCF_036246225.1 Lacticaseibacillus salsurivasis | reverse complement strand
TGTGGATTGGTTTAACAATGTCAGAATTTCGAGAAACAAAAATGGCTTGACCCCAGTTGAGTACCGGGAACAAACCATGATTGCTTAATTCAAAATCTAAATTGTCTAACTTTTCTATTGCACTTCAATCACGCTGGTTGGCCTTTGCGTGATTTTGCTGGCTCAAGCTGGGTTTATTTTCTTGGGCCTGAACACGCCGTGGCTGCTCGTGATGGCCATTATTGTGCTGATGGGCTTTGGTAATGGCGCTTTCCAGTCGCCAAATAACACGCTGATCATGTCGGCCGTGGCCCCCAAAGATCTCGGGGTGGCTGGTGGACTCAATGCCTTGGCCCGAAACATGGGGATGGTCGTGGGCATCTCGGCTTCGACCACTGTGTTGTACGCCGCGATGAGCAACGAAGCTGGACATAAGGTGACGACCTATCTGGCCAAGCAGCCGCAACTGTTCATCGATGGCATGCATGTTGCCTTCATCGCCGCAACGGCGTTATGTGCGGTAGCGGTGGCGCTGACGGCGTACCGGATGCTGACGATGCGAGCCGGTGAAAAGAGCTAACAATGATCGCAAAAAAGTCACACTTTTTGTTTAAGCTGATTCTAATCAAATCATCATTTTGGAGGGTCAGGATATGTTAGCTTACGAATTTTTAGGCGCCAAAAGCGGGGCCGGGAAAACAATGGTACTGGACAAAGGCTTTGGGCTGAATGCCGCGGCGGATTTGGTGGCGACCGCCGGCCCCACGATCGATTTCATTAAGTTGGGGTGGGGCACGGCCGCAACCATGGACCGGGACTTGATCAAGCAAAAAGTGGCGTTGTATCGCCAGGCCAATATTGTGGTTTATCCAGGCGGTACGCTGCTGGAAGTCGCGGAAGCATCCGGGCAGTATGCTGCCTTTTTGCAGGAAACCCTGTCTCTAGGGTTCACCGGCGTGGAGATCAGCGATGGCTCCACGGTCATCACGCCGGCGCGGCGGCGGGCATTGATTGAGGAGGCCCAGAAGGATGGCTTGTTTGTCCTCACGGAAGTTGGTAAGAAAAATCCCACGCTAGATCATGAGCTGACGGTGCCGCAGCGCCTCGCCGAAATCCAGGCCGATTTGGCGGCTGGCGCCAACTATGTCATTCTCGAAGCGCGTGAAGCCGGCAAAAATATCGGCATCTATGACGCTTCTGGGGCTATCATTGAAAGTGAACTGGACGCCTTGGCCAAAGCTGGTAGCGACCAATTAATTTTTGAGGCGCCGCTGAAACCGCAGCAAGTCGCCCTCATCCTCAAATTTGGGCCGCAAGTCAACTTAGGTAACATTGCCGCGGCTGAAGCCACCGCGGTCGAAACTTTACGGCGCGGGTTGCGCGGCGATACGGTGGGGAAAAATCAATGAAGCGTTTGTTTATCATTCGCCATGGCAAGACGGCATGGAACGTAGCCAAGCGCCTGCAAGGGGCAGGGGCCGACAGTCAGCTGCTGACTGCTGATTTGACCGGCTACCACCAACTGGCGCAATACTTGGCGGCGTATCCTTTTACCCAGGTCTACACCAGCCCCATTGCCCGGGCACAGCAAACCGCCACCATTGTGACCGAATCCATGGGGCTGGCCCTCCCAATTCAACCTTTGACGGGTCTGAAGGAGCTCTCCTTTGGCCAATGGGAAGGTCAGCAGCGCGCCGACTTGATAGCGACTGCGCCCGCCTTATTCGCCAAGTTATCGCGCCGCGAAAATGATCCAGCGCTTCAAGCATTAGGCGTGGAAGATTTTGATCAAGCGCGCAGCCGGTTTCGCCAGGCGTTGCAGCAGATTGCTGCCAGCCTCGGCAAAAATGAAAATGCTTTGGTGTTTTCCCATGGTGGGATCAGCCAACTTGGCATCAAAGCCGCGACCGGCAACGAGAACTTGCTTGGCTTGAAAAATCTGTCCACTTCGATTCTCGCAGTGCATGAGCACCGTTTTTACTTAGATGTGTACAACCAAACCGCTTATCTCAGCCATACCGATTTGGATGAAGGCAATGTCTCCATTCTCTAAACATTGCCACCAAAGGAGCCTTGATTGTGACCCATTTTCGTCCGGCCCAGGCCAGTGACCTGGCGGCCATCATGGCCATTGAAACTGCGGGCTTCAGTCCCGCCGAAGCCGCCACCAAAAGTAGCATGCAGGCACGCATTGCGGCTTATCCGGAAACCTTTATTGTTGCCGTCGTCGCCGATCAAGTGCTGGGTTACATTGTTGGCCCCGCGATTGACCAGCGGTATTTGACCGATGAGCTGTTTGCCAGCGCGGCGGCGAACACGGACACCGCCCCGTATCAGGCCGTGCTGAGTTTGGTCGTGGCGCCAAGCCGCCGCGGTCAAGGCTTGGGCGGTCAGCTGCTGGCGGAGTTGGCCCAAGTGGCGACTGCGCAACATCGGCGCGCCATCACGCTCACTTGTCTCGAGCGCTTGGTGTCGTTCTATGAGGCCAATGGTTATCGCAACGAGGGCCAGTCTGCTTCCAGTCATGCGGGTGAGGTGTGGTATAACATGGTGAAGTCGCTCAGTTGAATGCGGCTTACTGCACAAAAAAGCGGCGAATTCCTCAAGGAATTCGCCGCTTTTGCGTTGCTGCTGTTTACTGGCGAGGATGCATATCGCCATGGGTGTAATCGAGCAGGTGGTTCTTGAGATCCTCTTCCATTTTCCCCAGTTCCAATTCGGCTGCTTGGCGCTTGGCGCGGCCTTCCTGCTGAATCTGGAGAGTTTGCTGCAAGGTGTCGACCAAATCGTTTTGGGTTTGGGTGAGGGTTTCGATGTCGACAACGCCGCGCTCGTTTTCTTTGGCGGTTTCGATGGCGGAAATCTTCAACATATTCGAATTCTTCTTGAGCAAATCGTTGGTGGTTTCGGAGACTTCCCGTTGAGCGGTGACGGCATCCTTTTGCCGCAATAAGGTAAGGGCAATGGCCACCTGGTTCTTCCAGAGCGGAATGGCGGTATTGATGGAGGCTTGAATCTTTTCGGCCAGGGCCTGGTTGGTATTTTGAATCAGGCGAATTTGCGGCGCCTGCTGCAAGGTGATTTCCCGGGCCAGCTGCAGGTCGTAGGCGCGTTTTTCCAACCGGGCTTCGAATTGCTTGAGGTCGTTGACTTCCTGGACCTTCATTTGATCGCCGGAATCTTGCGCTTCCTTCATCGCAGCGGGGATGGTGGTGGTCAAGAGTTCTTCTTGCTTCATCTTGGCCGCGGCAATGTAGATGTTCAAAGCATCGAAGTAGGCCTTGTTTTGGACATAGAGTTCGTCGAGCATTTTGTTGTCGTTGATCAGGCCTTGCTGCTCCTTGCCAAGCCGGGCCGCAATGGTGTCGATCTGAGCGCCAATTTTCTGGTACTTCGCGGTAATTTCAAAAATCGAGCGCCGCACTTTGCCGAAGATTTTCTTGAAGACGTTGTTGTTTTCGGCCCGCAACTCATCAGGATTGGCTTCATTCAGCCGGGCCATCAGTGAGGTCAAGGCATCGCCGACTGCACCCGTGTCTTGACTTTGCACCTTGTCCAGCATGGTCTGAGAGAATTGGCCGAGCTGCTTTTGGGCGTTGGCGCCATAGTTCATCACGGCTTCGGTGTTTTTGACATCGATTTGGGCGGCGAGGTCTTTGGCCTGTTTTTCTTGCTCAGGCGTGAGGTTGGCCTTTTTCACCTGTGCTTCTGGCGCTTGGCCGGTAGCGGCAGCAGGCGCTGCGGCGGTGAAAGGCTGGCTTAGCAGGTCATTGAGTAAGTCTGGATCGGCTTGGGTGCTGGTTGGTTGTGGTGTCGGTTCGTCATTCATGTTCATGCCCCGTTTCTTCCTTAATGGTTGCATTCAAATTAACTTGCCGGTTCAGCGGCTGGGTTGATTCAGTCAAGCGCGGTTTAATCTGCTGCTTGGCCAAGTTCAAATCGGCTTCCAAATCATCAATATCGCTTTCGACAAACTCGGCATAGCCATCTTTGATGGTGGCGGCCAAGTCGGCGAGGGTGTTGGCCGCAGTGGTCAACACGTCATAGGTATCTTGCGTTTTGACTTCATGGTGCGAAATCGTTTCGTATTTTTGGGCGATGCGCAGGAGGTTAGGCAATTGCTCATAGATAAAATGCCCAGCCGCCCCGAGTTTTTTCGGGGTCTGCACAATGGCTTTAAAATAAGCGTGCATGATGTCGAGTAAGTCGGCATTCAAGGCAATGGCCTTAATCTTTGGCACGCGGTCCGCGATGGCCTCAAAGTCATGAATTTGATCTGCCGCTTGATCCATCGTGTCCCGAAACAGGTTGATCTCATTTTCCGAGAGGCCTGCTTCGCTGTAATGGGCGGCCATGTCAGGCGAAATGGGTGGGGTTTCGGATTCAGGCTCAGGCCGGCTAAGCTCACCAATCAAGCGTGCGCCGCCGAACACCACCAATAAGAACGATGCAATCCATACGCGGCCAGTGAGGAGGCCTAATACTGCACCGCCAGCGGCCCACAGCCCAACGCGGAGCCAGCGGATTCTTTTTTCCGGTTTTTTCACGTTTTTCACTTCCTGCTATAATGCTTACGTGACCTCAGTTTACCATATTATAGGGGTGGTCATATCCGCCTTCGGATGGACTTTCGTCAAGAATCTCTTAAGGCGTTGGTAATCTCAGCGGCCATTGGTATCATGGGCTATGAAGAAACTGGAAAGAAGGCAAGCGCTTGGAAACCATCGAGCAACGAAAACAACTTTATGCCGGGCCGATTTTGACCTTAAGTGAGCTGACGGTCCGCCTGCCAGACGGCACCACGGCGCCGCGCATTCTCGTACACACCACTGGTGCGGCGGGGGTGCTGGCCCTTAAGCAAGGCCGCGCCTTGTTTGTGCGGCAATGGCGCACGCCGCTGGGTCAGGAAACCTTGGAAGTACCAGCAGGCAAAATTGAGCCTGGCGAAACGCCGCTCCAAGCAGCCAAACGTGAGCTGAATGAAGAAGCCCAGCTAGCCGCTGCGCATTGGCAACCGCTGACCCACTTTTATCAAAGTGCAGGTTTTTCGGATGCCCAGACGCATCTTTTCTTAGCGGAGGACTTTCACGCCCCAGCCCAGCAGCGGCCGCAAGATGTTGGCGAGTCCGTTCAAGGCGAATGGCTGAGCTTGCACGAAGCCCAAGCGGCGCAGCAAGCGGGCTTGATCTGTGATGCTAAAACCACATTGGCAGTGGCGCTGTGGGCGCTAGAGGAGGCAAAGCATGGCTGAGATGACCCGGAAAGAATATCGTGAGGCGCAGGCCAAAGCCGCAGCCGAGGCCGAAACCCGCGACGAAAAACGGCGCGAAGCCGAGCGCGAGTACGCCAAAGAAAGCCGACCGAAACCCACTACCGGCCGCTTTGATGAACCCACCTTCAAAAAAGTGAACAGTCTGAAGAAGAAACTGAACTGGGCGATTGGCATCACCGCAGTGCTGTTGATCATTGTCTTTGTGGTTCTGTTTTTCCTGTAAAGAGCGTACAATTAGTAAGTGACTCGCAAGGATAAAGGAGTGTCTGTGATGAAAATCGGCGTGATTTGCGCGATGGAAGAAGAAATTCGCACCTTGTTGCCAAAACTGGCGAACAAGGAAGAAAAAGTTTTTGCCAGCCAGCATTATTACCATGGCCAACTGGATGGGGTCGAAGTGACCTTGGTCGAATCAGGCATTGGCAAAGTCCAAGCCGGGATGACTGCCACGGTGCTGCTCAATGAATACCACCCGGATGTGCTGATCAACACCGGCAGCGCCGGCGGCATTGGCACCGGGTTGGCCATTGGGGATGTGGTGATTTCAGATGAAGTGGCCTATCACGACGTTGATGCCACGGCTTTTGGCTATTTGCCTGGTCAACTACCGCAGCAGCCGCAGCGGTTCAAGGCTGATCCAGCCGTGGTGGCGGCCATCAAAGCTGCCGCCGAAGCGACCCAGCTCACCACGCATGTGGGCCTCATTGTGTCTGGCGATCAGTTTATTGCCAGCAAAACCGCGATTCAACGGATTTTGGCGATTTATCCAGAGGCCCTGGCCAGTGAAATGGAAGGCGCGGCAATCGGCCAAGTCGCCACTGAATTCCACACGCCTTTTGTGGTGATTCGAGCGATGAGCGACAATGGTGATAGTAAAGCCAGTGTTAACTTTGATGATTTTATCATCGATGCCGGCAAGCGCAGCGCCGCGATGCTGCTGGCCTACTTGCACCAGTTGAATTAACGAACAAAGGAGTAAATGATTTTGACCCATATTTATCTCGATAATGCCGCCACCACCCCCATGGCTAAGCCGGTCATTGACACGATGATGGCGCAGATGCAACAGGATTTTGGCAATCCCAGCTCCACGCATTGGTTCGGTCGTGAAGCGCATACGGTGATGGACGCGGCCCATGCGACTTTGGCCAAAAGTATTGGAGCAAAACCCACCGAAATTGTCCTCACCAGCGGCGCGACTGAGGCTAATAACACTGCCATCATGCAAACGGCGCACAAGCGCGCCAGCCTAGGCAAGCACATCATCACTACGGCAATTGAACATCCCAGCGTATTAAAGCCGATGGCGGCCTTGGAGCAGGAAGGCTTCAACGTCACGTATCTGCCAGTGGACGAAAATGGGGAAATCAGTCTGGCGGACTTTGATGCGGCGCTGGATGATGACACAATTTTGGTGTCGATCATGCTGGGCAATAACGAGGTCGGCAGCCGCCAGCCCATTGCTGAAATCGGCGCCCGTCTGGCGGACCACCAAGCGTGGTTCCACACCGATGCCACCCAAGCCTATGGCCTGCTGGATATTGATGTGAATGCCTTGCAGGTGGACATGCTCAGTGTTTCTGCGCATAAAATCAACGGTCCCAAAGGCATCGGCTTTTTGTACCGGCGCGAGGGCATCAACTTCCCGTCTTTCCTCAAAGGCGGCGAGCAGGAAACCAAGCGCCGCGCCGGCACTGAAAACCCGCCAGCCGTGGCCGGGTTTGCTGAAGCGGTGCGCCTGATTACCCCACAGGAAAAAGCCGATCGGCAGGCGAAGTATTTCGGCTTCAAGAAACAGATTATCGATTCGTTGACGGGCGCCGGCATCGACTTCAAAGTCAATGGGCCGCTGAAGGAAGATGCGCTCAATCACGTGCTTAATCTTTGGTTCCCCGGCGTTTCGACCTATGCGCTGCAGACTAACCTTGATTTGGCAGGCTTTGCCATTTCTGGCGGTTCGGCCTGCACGGCGGGCAGCATGGAGCCGTCGCATGTGCTGACGGCGATGTACGGGGCGGATAGCCCGCGGATTGCCGAGTCCATTCGGATTTCCTTCGGCGCTTTCACCACGGTGATGGACATCGCCCAATTCATTGATGCCTTAGAGAAAATCGTTACCCGGCTGCACAGCAAAACGCATTAGTGGCCGCGGGCGGCTACGGGGTGGGCTCCGCCAGCACCACGGCTGCTCGTTGGAGAACAGACTGAGCTGGTCAGACATGTTTTCTTAGACTAGGTGATGCTGTGGTTTGAAGATAGCCTGCCAGCAGACCTGAGTTGGTTGTCTGCTTTGGCAGGTAGAGGTTATACGGTACCAGTTGAAACGATCTTGGATAAGTAGCCAAGGTCGTTTTTGTGTGGAATCAGATTGACGACAGCACTTACTGATGATACTGTACATGTTAGGATATATACAGTAAGGGGATGGAAAAATGCTTGAGGTAGCAGGCGTGACCAAGCGCTTTGGGGATCAAACCGCGGTAGACGAGGTGAGCTTTACGATTGCCCCAGGGGAGATCCTAGGGTTGATAGGGCAAAATGGTGCCGGTAAAACGACGACGTTTCGGATGATTTTGGATTTGTTGCAACCAGATGCTGGGCGCATCAGTTGGCAGGGCCAACCGTTGGCGCAGCTGAATCGTGATTTTATTGGTTATTTGCCGGAGGAACGGGGGCTTTATCCCAAGCTCACCATCGAGGAGCAGGTGCAGTTTTTTGGCCAGTTGCATGGCATGACTGCCAAAGATGTGGATGCACAGTTGGATGAGTGGCTCCACCGCTTTGAGGTGAAAGGCAAGCGCAAGGATAAAATCAAAGATTTGTCCAAGGGGAATCAACAGAAGGTGCAGCTGATTGCCGCGCTGATTGCGATGCCGAAGCTGCTTATTTTGGATGAACCGTTTTCCGGGCTGGATCCGGTCAATGCCAGTTTGCTGGAGGCCGGGGTAAGGTTGTTACAGGAGAATGGCGCCGCGATTATTTTTTCCAGCCATGACATGCGCAATGTCGAGTCCTTGTCGGACCGCTTAGTGATGTTGAAAAATGGCCGGGAGGTGCTGACCGGGACAGTGGCGGAAATTAGAGCCCAGTATGGCCGGGTGCGGATTCACCTCGATGAACCGGCCTTGACCAAAGCCGAACTGGCCGCTTTGCCAGGGGTGGCGCAGGTGACGCAAACCGGTAGCCACTTTGAGCTGGCCTTGGCGGATGAGGCCGCCGGGAAAGCGATTTTTGACCGCGTGACCGCTGGCGGTTATATTGCTGGGTTTCGGCAGCAGGCGCCGTCGCTAGATGAGATTTTCCGGATGAAAGTAGGTGAACCTGATGCGTAAGTTGAACTTGATTGCCAAAATGGTCTTTCGTAAAAACATGCACAGTTTTAGTTGGTGGAGTCTAGTGCTGATGCCACTCATTGCGCTTGCCATCATTGGTGGGATTTCTTGGTATATGGATCAGACCAACCAGCCGGCGCAAGTGGCCGTGGCGGCGCCAGCGGCAGTGCAGGCGAGCTTGAAGCACAGTAGCGACCCAGAGTTTCAGCCAGTAACCAGTGTTTCTGCCGGGCAGAAACTGTTGAAGGCAAGTAAGGTCGATGGCTTGCTGACGGTGGCGCAGGCGACGAGTCCAAGCGTTAAGCTGATGGTGCGCGACGATGGGGAAACCGTCGATCCAGCGACCATTAAAACCACGTTGACGGCGTTGAATACGCAGGCTGTGGCCAAATCGCTTGGTTTATCGCAAGCGGCGCTGGCACAAATGTTGCGGCCCACTCAAGTCAAGGTCAAAACCGTGACGGTGAGCGGCGGTCAGCTTAAAGCTGCCGCCAACAAGTCGGAGGGCCTTAAAAGTATCCTTGCGTTGGCGGTAGGTTTTCTTATGTATCTGTTCCTCATGAGCTATGGCAGCATTGTGGCGCAAGAAATTGCCACCGAAAAAGGGTCGCGCATCGAAGAGTCGATTTTGGCCGCGATCAAAGCGCAAACCCAATTTTATGGCAAGTTATTGGGCATTGCTGAGTTAGTCGGGGTGCAGTTGTCCGCTTATGCGGTGCTGGGCGGCGGGGCGTGGCTGCTACGAAAGCACTGGCCAGCGTTGGATGATCTACTGCGACTGGTCGATTGGCAGCAAATCGGCTGGTCATTTGTCCTGGTGATGCTCGGCTTCTTTGTGCTTGGCATTCTCAGCTACACGATTTTAGCCGCGCTGTGCGGCTCTTTGGTCAGCAATCAGGAGCAAGCGGGTATGGCACTTCAGCCCGTGCTGTATCTGGCGATGATTGGCTACTTTGCGGCGCTGATGGTCAGCAATGGCTCCGGCCCGATTATCAATGTGATGAGTTACCTCCCGTTTCTGAGCCCCATGATTATGCCGGCCCGCTTTGGGGTCGATCAGGTGGGTCTGCTCCAAGTTGGCATCGCCCTTGCCATCAACTTGGTCTTCCTGCTCGGCTTCAGCATTTTTGCCGCGCGGGCTTATCGGGCGAATGTGTTGGTTTACAGCGATAGTGGCATTTTGGCGGCTTTGAAGAAGAGTCGGTCAGTGGCTAAAGCGCAGAGGTGAGTGCGGTGCGAATTGTGATTCAAAATCGAGCGGGCGAGCCGATTTATCAGCAAATTATCGATCAAATCCAAGCCGCTATTTTAAGCGGTGAACTGCAACCGGGCACCTTGCTGCCTTCAATTCGGGGGCTGGCGAAAGACTTGCAAATCAGCGTGATCACGACGACACGTGCCTATCATGATCTGGAACAAGCCGGCCTGGTGCAAAATGTCCAGGGGAAAGGTACCTATGTTCAGCCCCAGGACCCGGCACTGCTACGCGAACAGAGCCTACGTCAAGTGGAAGCAGGTCTGCAAGCGGCCCTTGATGCCGCCAAAATCGGTCAAATTCCGGCGGCAACCCTGCACGAGATGTTGGATAACTTGATAGCAGCGGGAGGTGAGGACCATGAATGAGCGGCTGAACGTGACTAATTTGGCGAAAACCTATCCCGAGTTTGCGCTAGGGCCGTTAACCTTTGATTTGCCGGCTGGGTACATCATGGGTCTGATTGGGCCAAATGGGGCAGGCAAAACCACGACGTTGCGCTTACTCCTGGACATGGCCCAACCCAGTGCCGGCGAGTTTACCTTGAATGGCGCCAAGACCGCCGATGCGCGGCAGCAGGCCCGCGATGACCTCGGGGCGATGCTGGATTCAACCACGCTGCCTGACGTCTGGACCGTCAAGGACATCGATGGCAATATGCACCGCCTCTTTCGGCGCTGGGATTCACAGCAGTTTTTGGAGCTGGTGGCGCAATTTGATATCAACCCGAAAACCATGTATCGTCGCCTGTCCAAAGGCACGCAAAACAAAGTGAACTTGGCGGTGGCGTTAAGCCATCATGCTAAACTCCTGATATTGGATGAACCGATGGCAGGGCTGGATCCGATTGCACGGGATGAATTACGCCAGCTGTTGCAGTCGTATATTCAGGATGGTGAGGCTAGTGTGCTGCTCTCCAGCCATTTAACGGATGATTTAGCGCAGTTTGCAGATTATCTCTTGTATCTAATTCACGGTCAGCAGCGCTTTTTTGGTGAAACAGACACGCTGCTTAGTCGTTATCTGTTAGTGCAAGGTGGCTCGTCAGAGCTGACTGCAGCGCTTAAACACCGTGGGCTGGGCCTGCGCCAAAGCAGCGTTGGGTTCTCTTTGCTTCTGCCGACTACGGACCAAGCGCTGGCTGCAGGGCTGGTCACCTCCACGCCGGATCTGGATACTTTGATGATCTACTTAGGCAAGCGAGGTGAAGACCATGCGTGATATTGCGACGATGATGAGATTAGACTGGACCACCACTAAGCTACATTCAATTTGGTGGATTGTGGGGTTAGCCGACCTCGTGCTGGTGCTTCTGGGCGTCTTTCTGGCTAATACTAGCTTTTTGATGTTAGGGGCCGCAGCGGGGATGGCCAGTTCCGCTTTGATGATGCCGTTTGTAGGCAGTCAGCAGCACGGGCTTGAAGGCATGCTGGCACTGTTGCCGCTGCGCCGGCGGACCGTGGTGTGGGGACATTATGGCTTTGCTTTAAGTTTGGTCGCAGCTTTGGTGTTGAATTTTGCAGTGGTGGACGTGGTCACTGGGCTCATTCGGCCCGCCGAAGCCAATCTCAGCCGCACCCTCGGCGTGGCGGCAGGCGTGTTCTTCTTTTTCGTATTGACCACCGCCATCGAATACCCGATGCTGCTGAAATGGGGCTTTGAACGGGCGCCATTTGCTGTCTATGGCACCTTGTTTGGGCTTTGCGCGGTGTTGGGGCTGGTGGCTTATCTGGATCCCTTTGCGCAGCTGCCAGTGTGGCCCACAGTGGCAGTGGGCCTAGTGGCGTTGCTGGTGGTGCTAAGCGGCTCCTTGATGATTAGTCTGCACGTCTATGAAACTCGTGAAATCTGACGACTGTTTGCTCCTAATCAACGGCTTAGGCCGCGCTCTGGCTTTCAGAAGCGCTTGCATCATGGTAAAATAAGGCTAGAGTAATCACGCATTGGCGTGAAAGGGGAGTGGCAAGATGGCACTAAAAGCAACTGGGGCAGCATTGGGCGACCCGAAAACCTATCAAATTTCACCTAATATCAAGCGCTACACGCTCATGGATTTGGGGTTTGTCAAAACTAAGAATGGCAATTTCCAGCTGGAACGCGCACTGGATCCCAATTCACCATTCACGCAAGCTAACAAGCTGAAAATCACCTTTAAGGCTGACCTGTCTGGTTTCCAAATGGATACCACGACCGCTAATGGCTTGAAGGCCATCAACATTTTCAAGTCAGAGCAGACCAAGGACAATGTTGAGCAGTATCAGTATCTAATTGATAACCTGATTGAGCGCGAAGTCTTAGCGATTCAATAGCCAGTGAGGCACTGCAAACGCAGTGCCTTTTTGATTCTGGCTGGTGCATTGCTGTCGCCATTCATTTATGCTTTAATAAGGCTCAACAATGAAGGAGAGTGGCGCCATGTTACTCGAGGAATTCGATCCTAATCGTCACGCTTTGATCAACCCAGCCGATGTGGCGAAAAGGCAAACTTTTGCGACTGATTTTCCAGAAACGGTGCTATGTCCTTTTTCGGCCAAACTCGTGGCAGCATTGCTGGCAGCCAAGCAATTGACCCAGATTGGTGGCTTGTCTTCCATCAATGGCGTTGAACCGATTTACCAGTATGAAACCGGGGGCAAACGGTTTGCCTTAATCATGCCCCGCATTGGCGCAGCCAATGCGGTGGGGTTGTTGGAAGAGGTGTATGGAGCAGGCGGGCGAAACTTTGTGGTCTTTGGTTCGTGCGGGGTGCTGGATTCGAGCCTTGCCGCTGACACGTTGATCATTCCGACCGAAGCCATTCGTGATGAAGGTACCAGTTATCACTATGCTCCGGCCGCCCCGACGATTGCTGCTGCCCCGGCCGCAGTGACAACGATGAATGCTGCGTTTGATGCGGGTCATTTTGCCCATCAACAAGCAATCACCTGGACCACCGACGCGTTCTATCGGGAAACCGCTGCGCGCAAACAGCGGATGCTGGGGCTAGGCGCGCAGGTCGTGGAAATGGAAGCGGCGGCGCTGTTTGCTTGGAGCCAATTTCGCCACCTTGGTTTGTACCAGTTTTTCTACACTGCGGATCATGTGGCCGAGGCCGGTTGGGACGAACGCAAAGCTGATCGCAAACGCCCGGAACACGACTTTTTTGCCGCCGCAGTAGCAGTGGCCGCAGCCGTTAGCTGAGCGAACACTTTTGTCATCTCGGCTTTTGGCGCCTGATGAGGTGGTATGCTGAAAGCAGAAGGTGATGACATGACATTTCGGATGGGAAAAAATCTCCAGGCGGCGCGTGAAACGTTGAACCTGTCGCCGCAAACCGCGGCATTGCGAATCGGGGTGGCCGCGGCGCAGGTTGAAAACTGGGAAACGAATCGTCAGCAGCCAAGTCTGGCACAGCTGGTCTTGATTAGCCAGCGCCTAGGCCTCACCCCACAAACGATGCTGGGTGTGACGGTGCAGCCAGCGCCACCGGTGATTGGCATGCGCCAGCAAAATCGCAGCATGGCCTGGTCGGCCACGAGTGATGAACTGCGGCGCGGCATGCTGGCGCTTTTGATTCAGCTAGCGGCCAGCCTGACGCAGGTTCAGGCCGCCGCACTGATGCCAGTGCTGAATCAGCATTTTGCCCTGGTGCTGGAAGGGGTCACCAGTGTGCCCAACATCACGACAACGCTGGGACTGGCCCTGAGCAAGGCGATGCGGCAGCAAGGCCTGCGCTTTGAGCCGGCCCAGGACGACATTTTCACGGCCATCATGCGCATGACCCGCAGACGGGTCTAACGCTTACTTTCCGTTAGCGTTGTAATTCTGCGCCGCGCTGGTATAATGAGTACTACTGGAATTGACGACCTTCAAATCGGATAACTCCAGAATCTGATTGAAATGATGGTGATCATTTTGGACAATAGCAACACCCGCGTTGTGGTGGGCATGTCCGGCGGGGTGGATTCTTCCGTCTCGGCGCTTTTGCTCAAGCAGCAAGGGTATGATGTTGTCGGTGTCTTCATGAAAAACTGGGACGACACTGATGAAAATGGCGTTTGTACGGCGACGACAGACTATGAGGATGTCGCCAAAGTCGCCAGCGAAATTGGTATTCCGTACTACGGCATCAACTTTGAAAAAGAGTATTGGGACCGCGTTTTCCAGTACTTTTTGGATGAGTACAAAGCCGGCCGGACGCCAAATCCCGATGTGATGTGCAACAAGGAAATCAAGTTTAAGGCGTTTCTTGACTACGCCGACGAACTGAATGCCGACTACATTGCCATGGGCCACTACGCCCAAACCACAACCGATGCCGACGGTGTGGTGCACATGCTGCGCGGCGCTGATGGCAACAAGGATCAGACCTATTTTCTGAGTCAGCTTTCGCAGGCGCAGTTGGCCAAGTCCATGTTCCCTATCGGTGGCATGCAAAAGTCTGAAGTGCGGCGCATTGCTGAAGAGGCCGGGCTCGCGACGGCACACAAGAAGGATTCAACGGGGATTTGCTTTATCGGTGAGCGGAACTTCAAGCAGTTCCTGTCCACTTATCTGCCGGCTCAGCCAGGCCAGATGATGACTTACGATGGCGAGGTGAAGGGCCAGCACGATGGCCTGATGTACTACACCATCGGTCAGCGCTCGGGCTTGGGCATTGGCGGTAACTCTGAGAATTCCGAGCCTTGGTTCGTCGTTGGTAAGGACTTGGCCAAGAACATTTTGTATGTTGGTCAGGGCTTTAACAATCCGCACCTAATGGCGACGCACTTGGAGGCTTCGCAGATGAACTTCTTCACTGGCCATGCGCCAGCGCAGGACTTCCATTGCACCGCTAAGTTCCGGTATCGCCAAAAGGATACCGGCGTCACCGTGCACATGGATGGCGATAAGGCCACCATCGAGTTTGACGAGCCAGTCCGGGCCATCACGCCAGGGCAGGCAGTCGTCTTGTACGATGGCGACGAGTGCTTCGGTGGCGGGACCATCGAAGTCGCTTATAACGATGCCAAAGTTTTGCAGTATGTCTAGCTTGCAGTGGGGCTGTGACAAAAGGCGGGTTTGGAGCCGACAGGTAGCCTTTCTAACGCATGTCAGCCTGTACGCGCCTCGCGCTACGGGCTGATCAAGCCATCCACCAAGTCCGAACTTTGGACTCGGTGGATGGCGTAGCTGCTGCCGCATGTCAGCCTGTACGTGCTTTGCACTACAGGCTGATCAAGCTGCTCGGCTCCGGCCTTTTGGCACGTAACTCTGCTGGAATATTTGGAGTGAATTTAGGGGCTGTGACAATCGTCACAGCCCTTTTTTTACGATTTTCGCTTCTCCAAACACTTGTTCGCGTGCTACAATTTAACCAAGGAGATGAGCACATGCAAGCGAAAACAAGGATCACTTCGCCGCTGGGAGCCATGACCCTGCTGGCGGATGAGCAAGGTCTGCTCGGGGTGTGGTTTGATGGTCAACAATACTTTGGGGGTCAGTTTGATTTGGCCACGGCGGTTGACACGCAAACACCAATTTTGCGGCAGGCGACCCACTGGCTGCAGCGCTATTTTGAGGTCGGGCCGCAGCCGCTAGGGGATTTGCCGCTGCATTTAACCGGTACGCCCTACCGCCAGCACGTGATGCAAGCGTTGTGCCAAGTGCCAGCGGGGCAGGTGGCGACGTATCAGCAACTGGCAGATCAAATCAGTCAGCAGCAAGGCCATCCGACCGCGGCCCGAGCCATTGGCGGAGCGGTGGGCCACAACCCGCTCAGCGTGATTGTGCCATGCCATCGCATTGTTGGCCAAACCGGCGCTTTGGTTGGGTATGCTGGCGGCCTGGAGCGGAAAGCTTGGCTGCTTAAGCATGAAGGCTTGGCGGTGACTGAAGACGGGTTGCGCCTCGCTGATTGCTAACGCTGCCGATTAGCGCTGTCGGTTAACTGCCACCAGATTTTTAGCCGACCCTTGAATTACTGCGCCTAAATCGCGATAATTGGGAGAGATAGAAGTCAATTGGAGGGTCAGGCGTGACGCGTTTATATTTTGTTCGGCATGGGAAGACAGAGTGGAATCTTGAAGGGCGCTATCAAGGCGCAAACGGCGACTCGCCGCTACTGAAGGAGAGCTACGAGGAAATCAGTCAGCTAGCGCATTACCTCACGGCTCATCAGGTTAAGTTCAGCCACGCTTACGTCAGCCCACTGCCGCGCGCGAAAACGACGGCCCAATATCTGATCAAACAACTGGGGCAAACCATTCCGGTGACCATCACCGTGGGGATGCGCGAGTTTAATCTTGGCCGGATGGAAGGGATGCGCTTTACTGATGTGGCCAAACGTTATCCGCAGGAGCTGTACAGTTTCCGCCATGCTCCGGCTGAGTATGACCCGACCACGATTCAAGGTGAGTCCTTTGCTGAACTGATTGACCGCATGGAGCCAGTCGTGTTAGACGCGGTGAGGGCCGATCACACCGGTGTTGAAAACCTACTGTTCGTCAGTCACGGCGCGGCGCTGACCGCGCTGGTGCAGACGCTTTTGGGTAAGCCCATCAAGGACTTGCGCAAGGCTGGTGGGCTGACCAATAGCAGTGTGACGATTTTGGAAGCACATGGTCCGCAGTTACCCTTCAAACTCATCAAGTGGAACGAGACGTCTTACATCACTAAGAAACTAGAAGCCAGCGATACGATTTGAGGAGGCCAAGCAATGAGTGAACAAGCCATGATCAAGCAGTTCAATCAAGGTGACCATGATGCCGCCATTCGCGCAGCCGTTCAGCGCATCGATGACAAACCGACCGACCCGAAACGCTACGCGGTACTAGCCACGATGCTGATTGGCATTCACGCTTTTGATGAAGCCAGTCAGTTGCTAGTGCGGGCGCTGGGGCTGTTTCCTAACCATCCAGAATTGACGTATGATGCTGGCTTATTGGCTTTCAGTCAAGAAAATTTTGACCTCGCCAGCAAGTACTTCAAGCAACTGGCGCAAGGGCAAGGCAACTTGCAAACCGATGCTCAATACATGCTGGCGCTGAGCGAGCAGCATGCTGGTCGCACCCAAAAAGCCTTGGCTTACGCGCTCACGGCCCATGAAGCCGCTCCGGAAAAGGTGGATGCGGCGCTGCTAGCGGCGCAACTGTTGCTCGGCTTTGGGGCGTTTAGCGATGCCAGTTGCTTGCTCAAGCCGTTTCTTAAAATGAAAGATGTTGGGGTCTTATTCACGTATGGGATGGCGCAGACTGGCGCTGGGATTGATGGGCAAAAGTGGCTGGATGAAGCCAAGGCCCTTGATCCTAAAGGCTACCAAAGTAAAGTCGGTCAGGTCCGCGATATCGCCGGTTTTTTGAAAGCGCAAGGGCAAGCCGATGAATGAGGATGAACAGCCAACCGTCAGTGGTCGGGTCAAGAGTCTTTTCTTCCAAAGCCCGACTTCTTTTTTTAAGATCATTTTGATCACCATCACCAAGACCAACATTCAATGGCCTGATGACGAAATTGTGGTCACCGGGAACTTCGGCGACATCAAAGAAGACGAAACTTACACCTTCGTTGGCAAAGTCGTCAATCATCCGAAATATGGCCTGCAATTTGCCGCTGACAATTATCAGGTGGATAAGCCGACCTCCAAGCAAGGCTTGGTGGCTTATTTGAGTTCCGATCGCTTTCCTGGCATTGGCACCATCACCGCGCAAAAAATTGTGGATGCACTCGGGGTCAAGGCGATTGATAAGATTCTCAAGGACGAAAAGGTCCTGATTCCGTTGGGTTTGAATGCCGCTAAGCGCGCGGTGCTGGTGGATAATTTGCAGCTGAATTTGGGGATGGAACAGGTCATCATTGGCCTCAATGACTTTGGCTTTACGTCCAATATGGCAGCTAAAATCTATCAGCTCTACAAAACCGATGCGCTGGACGTGATTGAGGACAATCCTTACCAGCTGATTGCCGACATCGACGGGATTGGGTTCAAGCGGGCCGACGCGATTGCAGCGCGAATGCACATCGCCCCAGATGCCCAAATTCGCTTAGGTGGCGCGGTATTGGACGAACTGAGTCGCATGACGGATGGCGAAGGCGATACTTATGTTGAGTTGCCCATGCTGATCAATAATGCGGTGGGACTACTTGAAGGCGCACGCAATGTCGAAATCGATCCCAATCAGGTCGGTCAAGCCATTTTAACGCTGACCAAGAAAAATCAACTGTATGTCGATGGCCAAAAGGTGTTCCCGAAGCGGCTTTACGATGCCGAAGGCGAAATTGCCACCCGGCTCAAACAACTGCTCGGCGATGACACCAAGCCGGCCAAGCACACCGCCAAAGTGATCAAACAAGTGGAAAAAGAGCAAGGGATAGCCTATGACGATACCCAGCGCGAAGCGATTCAAACTGCCATCGAACAGCCGCTGTTTTTACTCACTGGTGGTCCTGGAACCGGCAAAACCACGGTCATCAACGGTATTGTGCGCGCGTATGCGGCGCTGAATGATTTGAGCCTTGACGTCAATTCCTATCACGATGAGCCTTTTCCGTTGATGTTGGCGGCGCCGACTGGCCGCGCCAGCAAGCGCATGATGGAAACCACTGGCCTGCCGGCGAGCACGATTCATCGCCTGCTGGGTTTGGCTATTGACACGCAAGATTATGAGCCCAAAGAGTTGCCTGATGGCCTGCTCATTGTCGACGAGATGTCGATGGTGGACACTTATTTGTTCCGCACGCTACTGGCGGCGCTGCATCCTGGTATCAAGTTAATTTTGGTGGGGGATAAAGATCAGCTGCCATCAGTCGGGCCGGGCCAGGTCTTCGCCGACTTGCTCCGCAGTCATACGCTGCCGGCGTTAGAGCTGACGCATATTCACCGCCAAGACGCCGACAGCTCCATCATTCCGCTGGCGCATGCCATCAACACCGGCAAGCTCCCGGCCGATTGGCAGCAAAATCGTGCTGACCGCTCGTTCATTCTGTGCCCGCCGGAGCAATTGCCGCGGGTCGTGGGGCAGGTCGTGGGGCGGGCGGCCCAGCAGTTTGATCCCGCCGATATGCAGGTGCTGGCGCCGATGTATCGCGGCACCGCTGGCATCGATCAGCTTAATCCTTTGATTCAAGATATTCTCAATCCCAAAAAGGATGACCGGACCAAGGAAGTCGATGCGGGCCTGGTGCATTACCGGATTGGTGACAAAGTGCTCCAGCTGGTGAATAGCCCGGAGCAGAACGTCTTTAACGGCGAGCTGGGCATGATCACTGGGATCACCATGGCCAAGCAAGCTGAAAGCAAAACGGATGAATTGACTATCGACTTTGATGGCAACGAGCTGCAGTATAAGCGCAGCGATTGGACGAAAATCACGCTGGCGTATGCCACCACGATTCATAAAGCGCAGGGGAGCGAGTTTCCGGTGGTCATTTTGCCGCTGACTTTAGGCGCGCGGCGGATGCTACGACGTAACTTGCTGTACACGGCGGTGACCCGAGCGCGGAACTTCTTGATTTTGCTCGGCGATCCGCGGGCCTTTGAATTGGCGGTGCAGGCCGTGGCTGATAATCGCAAAACGGCGCTAGTGGCGCGATTAACCGCCGTTTTGCCGGCTAAATTCGACCTGGTCAACGCGGCGACTGGCGCGCCGCCAGTTGACACTCCGCCGAATGCTTTAGATAATGGAACCAAAGCGCCAGCCGCGCCAACCGATTTTCGCTTGACGCCGGCCTTAGTAATGGCGCAGACCATTGACCCGTTGATTGGGCTGAATGGTCTCACGCCGCAGCAGCTTGCCGCTGCAGGCAAAGCCTAGAAGGAGTTTGGTATGGAAGACGATAGTCGAAGCGGGTTAGAAATTCGCCCTGTGACCCCGCACGATCTTGAACAATTTAATAATTTACTGGCCTATGTGTTTCAGGTGACCGCCAAGGAAGTCGAAGAATCCGGCTATGAAGACGGTGAACTGGAACGCGCCAAACGGCCGGTACTGGAAAAATCCGATGTCATCGGTTGGTGGCATGGCGATGAGCTGATTTCTCAGCTTGCCGTCTACCCTTGCCGCGTGAATATTCACGGCCGGGTCTTTCAAATGGGTGGTTTAACTGGCGTTGGGACCTATCCCGAATACGCCGGTCACGGCTTAATGCATGATTTGGTTAAGTTGGCCCTTCAACATATGCGCGAACACCAGCAATGGATTTCTTACCTGTATCCTTACAGCATTCCTTTTTACCGGAAAAAAGGCTGGGAAATCATGTCCGATCATTTGACCTTCGATGTTAAAGACACCCAGCTGCCAAAATCCGTGCCGGATATGCCTGGCCATGTTGAGCGGCTGGAAATTGATGATCCTGATGTGATTGAAACCTACAATCGCTTTGCCTTGCACAATCACGGCGCGATGATTAGAAACCAGCTGAACTGGGACGAATACTGGCGCTGGGAAGACGAAGACGAGCGCATCGCCGGCGTGTACTACGATGAAAATGACCTACCGCAGGGCTATGTCTTGTATTGGATCGCTGATGAGGTCTTCCACATCAAGGAAATGGTGTACAACACCCAAGAAGCCCGCAGTGGCCTGTGGAACTTTGTGGCGGCGCATTTTTCCATGGTGGAGCATGTCAAAGGCAATATCTACAAAAATGAACCGCTGCATTTTCTGCTGGATGATGGCGATATCATGCAAACCATTCACCCGTACTTTATGGCGCGGATTGTCGATGTCGCGGAATTTCTGAAGGCTTATCCGTTTGTGGAACCCGATAAGCCCGTGCACTTTGTGGTCAGCGACCCCTTGGCAGAATGGAACGTGGGCGTCTTTGGCCTGTGGTGGGATGACAAAGGCCAGCTGCATGTGACGGACCGGCCTGTGGGCGAAGAGGTTAAAATCGATATCGCCACCTTGACCACCATGCTGATGAGCTATCGGCGGCCGTCGTATTTGGCCCAAATCGAGCGCCTGCAAGCTAGTCCCGCGGCGATCAAGCTACTGGAGCGGATTATTCCCATGGAAGAACCTTACTTTTCTGATTATTTCTGATTGGAATCAAATACCGGTTGTCGGCTGCTAATGCAGCTTGACAACCGGTATTTTTAATCGAGTTTAAACCAGAAGCGTTGGGTCGTGGTAGTGAACTCAAGCTCAAAGGCCCGGGTCCCCATTTCTTCGCCGTCCATTTGTCCCGGCTCTAGGGCCGTGGTTTCAAGCCGCAGGTGCTTGCCTTTCAGGTAATGCACCTGCGGATATTGCGCGGCCTTGCCCCGAATCATTTGTACGAGCAAAAACAAGAAGGCGAGCCAGTTCGGGTGCTCCACCACCACTAAGTCTAGCAGGCCATCGGTGGGCGTGGCGTGGGGCATGAAGCGAATGCCGCCGCCAAAATAGGGGTGATTGGTGGCATCGACCAGAAAGGCCCGGGGGATGAGCTCCATTTTGCCGGATTGGTCGTAAACGACTACGTCAAAGGTTTTCGTTGTAAAGAAGGTTTTCACCCCGGAGAAGAAATAGGATAGCTTACCTAGGTACAGCCGATTCAAAATTCGTTTGATGCGGCTATGGGTGTTGGAAGCGACCACGGCGGCATCGAAGCCGATGCCGACATTGTTGACGAAATAGCCAGTTTCATGGTGCGTATGCTCGGTGTAGCGGCCAATGTCTAGCGTCAGTGGCTGCTCGGCCGCCAGCACTTGGGCCAAGGCTTTCATCGGATCCTCGCTGAGGCCGACTCCGCGGGCGAAGTCGTTGCCTGAGCCGGCCGGAATGTAACCGACAGGCAGGTCGCTTTGCCGCGTCATGCGCAGGCCGGTGATGGTTTGGTTCAAGGTGCCATCGCCGCCGATGGTCAACACCACCGCGTCCTGGCGCTCATTGAAGCTGCCAATTTGCCGGGCCAGTTGGATGGTATGGCCGGCGTAGCGACTCACGCGCGTTTCATAGGCGATTTGCCGCGCGTCGAGTTCGGCTTTCACGGCGTGGTAGATTTTAACTGCGTTGCCCGAACCGGCAGCGGGGTTGAAAATAATATAGTAGAAGCCAGCGGCCATGTGGGGATCCTCCTCAAAAATCACTAATGCCGATTATACCGATTAGAATAAATTGACACAACTGATTGCCATAATCCACTAAAAAAGCACCCAAATGTTTAAGGTTCACATCTGGGTGCCAGATCTTACAAGGTAATCAGCATTGGCAAAATCACAGGGTGGCGTTCAGTCTTATCAAACAGGAATTCCTGCAAATTAGACGTGATGGCCTCTTTGAGCATGCCTTCGGTGACTTTCTCGTTTTGCTTGAAGGTATTCTTGATGGTCCGGTAGACGCGGTGCTGCGCCTGGTTGATCAGCTCGCCGCTTTCCCGCATATAGATGAAGCCCCGGGACAGCAGGTCGGGACCAGCGAAGACGGCTTGTTTTTGCATGTTGATGGTGGCGACGACCACGACCAAGCCTTCTTCAGATAACAGGCGGCGGTCACGGATGACGGCGTTACCGATGTCGCCAACGCCATTGCCATCGACGTAAACATCGCCAGCCGGGAAGTGGCCAGAACGCCGGACGGTATCAGCGGTTAAGGCCAAGACATCGCCATTGTCCATGATGAAGCAGTTTTCTTCCGGCACGTGGCATTCTTGGGCCAACTCGGTGTGAATTTTCAGCATCCGGTATTCGCCGTGAATGGGCATGAAGAACTTGGGCTTCATCAGCCGCAGCATCAGCTTTTGTTCTTCCTGACCACCGTGACCAGAGGTGTGGACGTTATTGACCTTACCATGGATGACCGTGGCGCCGGCTTCTTCCAGCTCGTTGATGACGTGGTTCACCGAGACGGTGTTACCAGGAATCGGGTTGGACGAGAAAATCACCGTGTCGCCAGGTTGAATGGAAATCTGCCGGTGGGTGCCATTGGCAATCCGCGACAAGGCCGCCATTGGTTCGCCTTGCGAGCCGGTGCAGAGAATCATGACCTGGTCGGCTGGCATTTTGTTTAATTCATGCGGGTCGATCAGTTCGTCATCCTTAACGTCGAGGTAACCGAGTTCCCGACCATTGACCATCGCGGTTTCCATCGACCGGCCGAAGACCGCAATTTTGCGGCCGTGTTCCCGAGCGGCGGAAATGGCTTGGGCCATCCGGCTGATGTTGGACGCGAAGGTGGCAAAAATGATGCGGCCTTCAATGCCATCGAGAATGTGGCGAATCGAGCGGCCGACGAAACGTTCGGATTTGGTGAAGTTAGGAATTTCGGCATTGGTACTGTCTGACATCAACAGCAGTACGCCTTCTTCACCGAGTTTGGCCATGCGCTGCAAGTTAGGGGCGGGCTGATCGCCAACTGGCGTCAAGTCGAACTTATAATCCCCAGTTTCAACGATGGCACCATAAGGGGTGTGCACCGCCACGCCCAGGGTATCTGGGATACTGTGGGTGGTGCGGAAGAAGTCGATCCACAAGTTTTTGAACTTCAGGACGTCTTCTTCTTTGAGTTCATGCAGCTCGGTGGTCCGCAGCAGGCCATGTTCTTCCAGTTTGCCGCGAATCAAAGCCGCCGCCAACGGTGGGGCATAGACGGGAACGTTTGGCACTTCCTTGAGAAAATAAGGAATGCCGCCAATGTGGTCTTCGTGCCCGTGGGTAATGACCAAAGCCTTGATTTGGTCTTGGTGTTCCACCAAATAGGAGTAATCGGAAATCACGTAATCAATCCCAAGCAGGTCATCTTCTGGGAACTTGATCCCAGCATCGATGACGATGATTTCATCTTGGTATTGAACCCCGTACATGTTCTTCCCAATTTCTCCTAAGCCGCCGATGGCAAACACGGCGACTTCGTTTTTCTTAATATTGAGTTTCATAAATTAAAACTCCGTCAGTTTGAAATCAGCAGACTTTTTTTCGTAGTCCAAAAAGTTGCCGGATAGTTCTTGCACGAGCTCGATGTTGTAGGGGGTGTTTTTTTCCACCAACGCCCGCGCAATGGCTGCAGAATCTGCTTCAAGATAAAGGGTCTGGGTGGTTTCCCGCTTCGGGTTGCGCACCTTGTCTGATTGATATAAAACTTTGTAAATCATAAAAAAAGCTCCTTTTTATCCGCGAAAAAGGCGCACCAAGGCGCGCAATTTCGCAATTTTTGCCGGTCAAATGTTGAAAACTCAACAGTTACAAACATTTTAGCATAACTGCGGCGGTTTCGCTATGGACCCCGCAGGCACCGTTAAGCTTCGGTCGGTGCGGCTGGGGCCCAATAGCGTATAATGGAAGAAAGGAAGTGAACGCATGTATGGGTTGATTTTGGTCTTATTGATCGGCATTGTGGCGGCAGTGGTCATCTGGTGGCGCATTATGCGGCGGCGCCAGGCTTTACGTTTGTTTATGCATCACAGTCAAAAACTGACGGATCAAATCGTGGCGGAGAGCCTGACCGCCTTGCATTGGCCGTATCAACCGCCGCTGCGTTCCGCACCAGTGGCGGATGTCTGGGGCCATGGGATTATGGGCTTTGAATACGAAACAGCCACCCCTAAAATCACCATTACCGCCGGCCAGCTGCAAAATCAGTTGAAACTCATTGCTACGCAGCAGCATATTGCCAGCTCCGATCCGCAATATCCCGCTTTTGTGGTCACCGATTTTTGGCAGCGCGCCGGTGTTGTTCACTTTGATGTCGCGTTTGTGACCAATGCGCCGACCATCGCTTATTTGCAGGATATTCAGCGGGTTTAGGGCAGAAAAAAACCGGCGCGCCGGCCGGTCAAATCACTTAGTCGATCAAAACACCTTCAGGAGTCATCTTGAACGGTGTTTTTTTGTTGATGTGGTCATAGAACAAGATCCCATTTAAGTGGTCGATTTCATGTTGGCAAACAATCGCCGCATAGTTCTTGAGCCGCACCTTTTTGGTTTCGCCTTCAAGGTTTTGGTAGCGAATGGTGATGCGATCATGCCGCACGACGTAACCTTCAATGTCTTTGTCCACGCTCAGGCAGCCTTCGCCTTCAGAGAGGGCGGCATCTTGCACCGAGTTGGAAATGATGACTGGGTTGATGAGGGTTTCTTGGAATAAAATCGTGTCATCTGGGCCGGGCACGAGCACGGCGGCCATGCATTCAGAAACGCCGACTTGCGGCGCGGCCAAGCCAACACCGGGCCGCAGTTTGTATTGCTTGTTTTCCTCTTCGTCTTGGCTGATCACCAAGTATTCCATCAGGTCGTGGGCGAGTTGTTGGTCGGTCTCAGATAAGGGGAATTCTACTTTCGCTGCCCGCTTACGCAGGACTGGATCGCCGTCGCGGGTAATGTCTTTCATTAGATACAAGGTTGTGACCCTCCAGTTTGTCAATTTCTTTTCTACTCTAGCACAATTAGCCGCCGCGGTGAACGGATGGCGGCTAAAAATTCGCTGTGCTGAGAGATGAGAAAATGCTCATTTATGCCGGTACAGCAGCGTTTGCAGTTGACTTTTTCAGTTCAAGCCGGTATAGTAATAAGCGTAGGTAAATAACTGGTGCTTCCCGTTAGGTGAGGCTCCTATACGAACAATGCTGCTGCTCAGAAACATCCAGAGATGCCAATGAGTCAACTGCGCTTGTCTACAAAGGCTTGCGCTAACGTAGCTGAAGATTTTTTTCTAGGCGTATAGTGCTAAAACTAAACGATTGGGATGCAAGAACTGCGCGCATACTCAATCGGTGTGCGTTTTTTCTGTTTCGCAGAAAAATAACCCAAGGTGGAACTTGGGGGCACAACGGCGAGTGAATGAAAGAAGGTGAGCACATGAAACAAGCAGTTGATGGTGGTAGTCCGGACAATGCAGATCCCGGAAGGCTTGATCGTGTGCCACCACTTATATGCCATAAGTCATAAGGCGCATCGCTAAGCCTCTCTGGGAAGAGAGGAGCATACGATGTTGATGCAAGTACAAAGCGGCTTGAGTCAAGCTCAAGTCCAAAAAATCCAATTTGGCACCAGCCAGCGTGCCCAGACCCTGCGGCCAACCTTTCCACTGCGTCAGCTCGCGGTGCTGACGCTTGGCCTCGCATTGTTGGCGGACCGCCTGTTTGACCAAGCCTGGCTGGGCCTGGTACCGGTTGTCGTAGCCGCAATCCTGATCTTGGCCGCACGCCATGTGTTTAACCAATGGACCAAGCGGCTCGACGCTGATCGCCCAGTGCTCGTGATTCGCGACGGGTTGCGCCGGGCAATGAAGCGCAACAGTTTGGTCGTCGGTGACGTGGTTGAATTCAACGCTGACACGGTTTTGCCGTTTGATGTTGAAACCAGCGCACCGGTGCAGGTTGCAGGCTGGCTCAAAGTTATTTTGACCTTGACCAACCAGACTTGTGCCGCAGGAATCGCCCCGGCTGGCAGCACCTTGCTGGCCGATGCCCAGGTGGTCATTGTGGCCACCGGTGATCAGCGGCTCGGTGTGCAACTGACCCACGCCGTTTTTTCTGGACAGCAGGCGTTAAGCCTGTGGGCCTTTGCTAAGATGGGGCTTCACCTCTTACTTAGTCAATGCAAAGCGGTTGGCCAATGGTTCGTTGGCCTGCGCTTTAGTCAAGTTAAAGCCGTATCAGGCTGGGTTTTGCCTGATGCGCAAGGTTTTACCCCGATCGTGTTCGATTGGTCCCTGGTAGAAAACCAGCAGGCCGCGAAAGAAGCAGCCTTCCGGTACCACCAGGATCCTGTCACGTCGCCCAGTCTCGTGGCCGGTTAATGCTTAATGCTCTAAAGTCCTCACCTCAAAGTGAGGACTATTTTTTTTGCCTTTTGAACACCACTGTTATCAGGCAAAACTTAAAACTGTTTCAACAAGATTGTGAGGCCTTTCACAGTTGTTGTAAAGGCATTTCACTTTTCTAATCTTAAATGTAAAACGCTTGCATTCCGCATTTTGTGATGATAGGCTTGATTTGTAGGAAATGTAACTAATACAGTTACACAAAAATAGTGAAACAGTACAACGAAAAGAGGGACTGATTATGGCAAAGCATGCAGCGGTTGATTTTGAGCAGTTGTTAAGCGGCCAGGCAACAGATTTTCCTGAGATCCAGATTCTTAATGAAACTGGCGAGGTGGTAAATCCTGACTTGATGCCTGACTTAGAGGATGATCAGCTGGTGGCGCTGATGCGGCAAATGGTGTGGTCACGGGTCCTTGACCAGCGGGCCACGGCTTTGAACCGGCAAGGGCGCTTAGGCTTTTATGCGCCGACGGCTGGTGAAGAAGCCAGTCAGTTAGCCAGTGCCTTTGCAATGAAGAAAACGGACTGGTTGCTGGGTGGCTATCGTGATGTCCCGCAGCTGATTCAACATGGCCTCCCGCTGGCGAAGGCGTTCTTATGGTCACGGGGCCATGTGGTCGGCAATGAGTATCCTGCAGACCTCCACGCCTTACCGCCTCAAATCATCATCGGCGCTCAGTATGTGCAAACTGCTGGGGTGGCTTTGGGCCTGAAGAAAAACGGCAGCGATGAAGTGGCCTGGACGTATACCGGTGATGGTGGCACTTCACAAGGGGACTTCTATGAAGGGGTCAACTTTGCCGGGGCCTTCAAAGCCCCTGCGATTTTTGTGGTGCAAAACAATGGCTTTGCGATTTCTGTCCCGCGGGCCAAGCAAACCGCGGCAGAAACCTTGGCGCAAAAAGCGGTGGCCATGGGAATTCCAGGGATTCAAGTCGATGGCATGGACGCCCTAGCCGTTTATGAAGTGATGAAAGAGGCGCGGGCGTTCACGGCCGCGGGCAATGGCCCAGTGCTGATTGAAACACTGACTTATCGTTATGGGCCACACACCTTGTCTGGAGACGACCCAACCCGTTATCGCAGCAAGGAAACCGATGAACTTTGGCAAAAGCGCGATCCGCTGATTCGGATGCGCCAGTTCCTCACCGCCAAGGGATTGTGGGACAAGGAGCAGGAAGATGCATTGATTGAGCAAACCAAAGCCGAAATCAAAGCGGCCATCAATGAGGCGGATCAAGCCCCGAAACAAACCGTTTCCCGTTTCCTGAAAGATACCTATGAAGTTGCACCGCAGAATGTCAAAGCCCAGCTAGCGGCCTATGAAGCAAAGGAGGCTAAGTAATCATGACTCAGAAAACGATGATTCAAGCGATTACCGATGCCCTGGATATCGCCCTGAAAGATGATCCGAAAACCCTCGTCTTCGGTGAAGATGTCGGCAAAAACGGCGGGGTCTTCCGTGCCACCGATGGCTTGCAGGCCAAGCATGGCGAAGACCGGGTGTTTGATACGCCGCTGGCGGAAAGTGGCATTGGCGGCTTGGCGATTGGCCTAGCCTTAACTGGTTGGCGGCCGATTCCTGAAATTCAATTTTATGGGTTTATTTTTGAAGTGATGGATAGTATCGGCGGGCAAATGTCGCGGATGCGGTATCGCATGGGCAACACCCGGCAGATGCCAATTACCATTCGCGCACCGTTTGGTGGCGGCGTGCACACGCCGGAAATGCACTCGGATAACTTCGAAGGGCTAGTTGCCCAATTCCCAGGCATGCGCGTGGTGGTACCAAGTAATCCCTATGATGCCAAAGGGTTGCTACTGGCTTCAATTCAAAGCAATGATCCCGTCCTGTTTCTCGAACACATGAAACTGTATCGCTCCTTCCGCGGCGAAGTGCCTGAAGGTAGTTACACCGTGCCGCTGGATCAAGCGGCCGTGACCCGGGAAGGCACAGACATTACCGTCGTGACCTATGGCGCGATGGTGCGCGAAGCGATCAAGGCCGCAGATGAACTGGCCAAAGAAAATATCAGTGTGGAAATTATTGACCTGCGTACAATTGCCCCACTGGACACGGCTACAATTATCCACTCGGTAGAAAAGACCCATCATGCGGTGGTGGCCCAAGAAGCCCAGCGCATGGGCGGCGTCGCCAGCACCGTGATTGCCGAAATTTCGGAGCACGCCATTTTGAGCTTGGATGCCCCAATCGGGCGGGTCGCAGCGCCAGATACGCCGTTTCCATTTGGTGAAGCGGAATCCATCTGGCTCCCGAACGCGAAGGATATTGCGGCCCAAGTCAAAGCGACGTTGGCATTTTAAGAAAGGGACATCATCATGGCATACGAATTTAAATTACCTGATATTGGCGAAGGTATCGCTGAAGGCGAAATCGTCAAATGGCACGTGCAGCCTGGCGATACCGTTGAAGAAGACGATACCTTAGTCGAAATTCAAAACGACAAATCAGTCGAAGAAATCCCTTCTCCAGTGAGTGGGAAGATTTTGAAGGTCCTGGTACCGGAAGGGGAAACTGCCACCGTTGGCGAAACTCTGGTGGAAATTGATGATGGTAGCGGATCGGCAGCAGAAACAGTACCCGCTGCCCCTGCCTCAGCCGCGCCTGCCGCACCAGCGCCGGCGAGTGGTGAAGGCCGCTACGAATTCAAATTACCGGATATCGGTGAAGGGATTGCTGAAGGGGAAATCGTCAAGTGGCACGTCAAAGTTGGCGATCACGTCGAAGAAGACGACACCTTACTTGAGGTCCAAAACGACAAATCAGTGGAAGAAATTCCTTCACCAGTCACCGGCACCGTCACCAACATTCTGGTAGCAGAAGGCGAGACTGCCACGGTGGGACAAACTTTGATCGAATTAGATGCGCCAGGGCACAACGCACCAGCCGCCGCCTCGGCGACTGCCCCAGCTACTCCGGCTGCCCCTGCACCTGCGACCCAGGCCGCGCCAGCGCCAGCGGCACCAGCCGCGCCAGTGGCGGCAGTTGATCCCAATCGTGAAATTTTGGCCATGCCTTCCGTGCGGCAGTATGCTCGCCAGCAAGGCGTTGACTTAAGTCAGGTGCCAGGTACTGGCAACCGCGGCCGAATTTTGAAGGCTGATATTGATGCCTTTAAAGCGGCCCCAGCCGCGCCGGTGGCGGCCGCGGCACCCCAGGCGGCACCAGCCCCTGCGGCTAAGCCAGCCCCAGCTAAGCCAGCGGTCGCGGCCTATGCGCCAGCCGCAGACGTTGCAGCGCTGGAAACGCGCGAAAAGATGACGCCAACGCGCAAGGCCATTGCCAAAGCCATGTTGGCCTCCAAGGCTCGCAGCCCGCATGTGACGAGCTTTGATGACGTTGAAGTCTCTAAGCTCATGGCCCACCGCAAAGCCTACAAGCAGATTGCGGCCGATAAAGGCATCAAGTTGACCTTCCTGCCGTACATTGTCAAGGCTTTGGTCACGATTTTGCGCGACTTCCCAGCGCTGAATGCCTCGATTGATGACAGCACCGATGAAATTGTGTACAAGCACTATTTCAATGTTGGCATCGCCACGAACACCGAGCACGGTTTGTATGTGCCAGTCATTAAAGACGCGGACCGCAAATCAGTCTTTCAAATTGCCAAGGAAATCAGCGAAAATGCCCAAAAGGCCTATGATCAGAAATTGCGGCCCAACGAAATGACCGGCGGCTCGATGACCATCTCGAACGTTGGCTCGATTGGCGGCGGCTGGTTCACGCCAGTCATCAATCAGCCGGAAGTCGCCATTTTAGGCGTGGGCAAAATTGCCAAAGAGCCATGGGTCAATCCGGAAGGCGAAATCGTGGTGGGCAACATGCTCAAGTTGTCGTTGAGCTATGACCACCGCCTGATTGATGGCGCGCTGGCCCAAAACGCGTTGAATGAACTGAAGACACTGCTGGCAGATCCTGATCTGCTGCTGATGGAGGGATAACACATGGTCGTTGGAGATTTCGCAATTGATTTGGACACGGTTGTCATCGGTTCTGGCCCTGGCGGCTATGTGGCGGCGATTCGCGCGGCGCAAATGGGCCAGAAAGTGACGGTGATTGAAAATACCTTCATCGGCGGGGTGTGTCTGAATGTCGGCTGCATTCCCAGCAAGGCCTTGATCAATGCTGGTCACGCTTTTCAGGCGGCGCAAGGCGGCAGCGTCTTTGGGGTTCAAAGCCAAGGCGCAACCCTGGATTTTGCCAAAACCCAAGACTGGAAGCAACATCAGGTCGTGGAGAAACTCACCGGGGGCGTGGGAATGTTATTCAAGAAGCATCATATTGACGTGGTGTGGGGCACTGCCTTTTTGAAAGATGACCACAGCCTGCGCGTGATGCAAAAAGATTCGGCGCAGACCTACACGTTCAAAAACCTGATCATCGCGACTGGCTCGCGGCCGATTGAAATCAAAGGTTTCAAGTTCGGTCCGCATGTGCTTGATTCCACGGGTGGTCTGAATCTGCCAGCAGTGCCGAAGGAGTTTGTGATTATTGGCGGCGGCTACGTGGGTTCGGAACTGGCCAGCGCCTACGCCAATCTGGGTGCTCATGTCACAATTTTGGAAGGCACGCCATCAATTTTGCCGAACTTTGAAAAAGACATGGTGCAACTGGTCACAAAATCGTTCCAAAAGCGCGGTGTGACTGTCATTACCTCAGCCATGGCGAAACAGGCGGAAGAGACTGCCGATGGCGTCAAGGTCACCTACACAGTGGACGGCCAGGATCAAACCATTGCGGCGGATGCCGTGATGGTCACGGTGGGCCGGCGCCCGAATACCGACAACCTTGGCTTGGAAATTGTGGGCATCAAAACCACTGAGCGGGGATTGATCGAAGTCAACGCCCAAGGGCAAACCAACGTGCCTAACATTTATGCGATTGGCGATATCGTCGCCGGCGCCGCTTTGGCCCACAAGGCCAGCTACGAAGGCAAAATCGCAGCTGAAGCCATCAGTGGCAAATCAGTCGCAGTGGACTACAAGGCGATGCCAGCAGTGTGCTTCACAGATCCGGAACTCGCCACGACTGGCCAGACCTTGGCGGAAGCCAAAGCGGCCGGCATCAAGGCGAAGGCTTCTAAGTTCCCGTTTGCTGCCAATGGCCGGGCCATCAGTCTGGATCAAACCGATGGCTTTGTGCGGATGGTCACCAATGAGAACGGCACCTTGATTGGCGCCCAGGTGGCGGGCCCTGGCGCTTCAGATCTGATTTCCGAATTGACCTTAGCCGTGGAAACCGGGATGAACGCCGAAGATATTGCGCTCACCATCCACCCGCATCCAACCTTAGGGGAAGCCATCATGGACGATGCCGAATTGGCCTTGGGCATGCCGGTGAACATTTAATCTCGCTTCATCAGGTGCGGCTTTGCCATTGGCGGAGCCGCATTTTTGTGGGCGCGGTAATTTGTGACCTAAATGTATTAATATTCTTCCTTAAAATTAGATAAAATTGACTTTATCTGGGAGGACATTTTATGAAAAAAGTTGTGGTATGTGGGCAAAGTGTTGCCACGGCCGAAATTGCCAGTCGATTAATCCAAAGTCGCTTGCCGCTGGCGGTGATGGTAAGCGCCGCCCAGCCTGAGGCACTAGGCTTAGCGGCCTTGAGCGCGTTGAGTGCGGTGTGTGACAATCCGTTTAGCAAAGCCACGCCGAAGCAATTCGCGACGGCTGACGTCTTGGTGCTGACGGACTACGCTGAGGCCGGGGACCTCACCGCGAATTTGGCGGGGATGCGCAAAGTGATTAACGAAGCGATGGCGGCTGGTTTTGCTGGCAAAGTGATTGTCGCGATGCAAGCTAGTGAGTTGGGGACTTACTTCGCGCAACGCTTTTCGGGTTTACCCAAAACCGCGGTGCTGGGACTCGGCACCATGGCGCTGACCCAATGCTTCGAGCGCCAAATTGCCAACGCGTTTGACGTGCCTGCCGATGCGGTCACGGCGTATGCGGTAGGAACGCAGCAGGATTTTGCCTTGCTTTGGAGTCGGGCATTTATTGGCGCGACGGCGGTGATGAGCTTATTGCAAGGTGAAGATGGCGCTGCTTTGATGGCGCAGTGCACTGAGGCCTGCACGACCTTCGCAGAGCATGTTGACGCCACTGTCGCTGGCCGGTTAGTGGAGCGCTTGCTGGCGGCCTTATTTGGGCGCGCCTTGATTGCACCGGTGGCGAGCCTGTATGATAATGAGGCCAAGCCGACGGTATACGCGCGGCCGGTGCAAATTGATGCCCGCGGCGTGACGCCAGCTTTTGAAGTCAAAGGCTCTGAAGCCGAGAACACTCAGCTGGAGGCGTGCCTTACCCGGCTGGCTGCACAAATCGCGGCAGTGGAAGCAGGAGAGAAAGCATGAAACCGAATTATGAATACCCGCTAGACTTAGACTGGTCGCAGGCTGAGATGGTCAAAGTGACGACGTTTTATCAGCTGGTGGAGGATGCTTATGAAAAAGGGGTCAACCGGGCTAACTTGCAAGCCGCTTATCAAGGTTTTAAGCAGGTGGTGCCGACGAAAGGCGAAGAACGCCAGCTTGGCCGTGCCTTTGAGGCGGTATCTGGTTACTCGTTCTACCGGGTCGTCAAGCAGGCGCAGGCTACCACGAGTAATCGCTTTAAAATGAAGGAGTGACATTGTGGATATCAAAGCCCTCGATGAAACGGTCAAAGGCTGGCTGCAAGTGAGCCGCCAGCAAATTCTGGCGGCGATGCAGCAACCACTGACCGTAGCCACCAAAAGCAATCGCAATGATTTAGTCACGAATGTCGACAAAGCCAACCAAGCCTTTCTGATTAAGGAAATTCACGCCGCTTTTCCCGATGCCAGTATTGAAGGGGAAGAAGGGCAGGCGGCCAAGGCTGATCGCCTGGCCGGGCTGGTGTTCTTCGTTGATCCGATTGATGGCACGATGAACTTCGTCAAGCAGCAGGCCAACTTTGCCGTGATGATTGGCGTCTACCAAGACGGTCAGCCGCTATATGGCGCAATCATGGATGTGATGCGCAACGAGGTGATTACCGGTGGGCCGAACCTAGCGCCGAACCTGAATGGTGAGCCATTGACGCCGCCGCTGGATCGGCCTTTTGAAGCCAGTTTGGTAGGCATCAGCGGGCCGATGGCAATCAAAAACCGCCTGCATCTCGGCGAGTTAGGCTTGGCCTCCTCTGGCGTGCGGATGTCTGGCAGCGCAGGGATGGAGTTTAAAAGTATCGCCTTGGGCCGGTTAGGCGGCTATGTGTCATGGCTCCAGCCTTGGGATGTGGCAGCGGGGCTTGCCATCGGTCAAGGGTTCGGCCTAGTGGTGACCCGCGGCGATGGCCAACCGCTTGATTTACTGGAAGCCGGGGTCGTCGTGGCAGGCATGCCTCAAGTCCACGCGGCCTTTATTGCCGGCATGAATGCGTAATCAGGAAACCTAGGCGGGGTTTCTTTTCAGAAAGTCTATCCACACCCCCGCCTTTGTGCTATAATTTCAAAACGAAGACTGCCTCGCATGAGGCATGTTTTTTTGAGCAAAAAAAGCGGTGTGCTTGCGGGAACGACGAAAGCCGCCGTCTGAGTCAGGACCCAAAATCTCCTGATGGCCTGGCGGTAAAACCGCGCAGGTCGTGCAGCCGATGAGGCGAGGCAGCAGTCAAGTCGTGCCCTTGAAAAGCAAGGCACGCTGAAAGGAAGTTTAGATACTTGAAGACACGTGACGATATTCGGAATATTGCGATCATTGCCCACGTCGACCATGGTAAGACCACCTTGGTTAACGAAATGTTGAAGCAATCCGATACCTTACCAGAACACACCCAAATTGGCGATCGGGCAATGGACACCAATGCCATCGAAAAAGAACGTGGGATCACGATTCTGTCCAAGAACACCGCCGTGAAGTATGGCGATACCACGATTAACATCGTGGATACCCCAGGGCACGCGGACTTTGGTGGTGAAGTGGAACGGATCATGAAGATGGTCGACGGCGTTTTGTTGGTCGTGGATGCGTTTGAAGGCACCATGCCTCAGACTCGTTTCGTTTTGAAAAAGGCGCTGGAGCAGCACCTGACCCCAATTGTGGTCATTAACAAAATCGATCGTCCCGGTGCTCGTCCCGCCGAAGTGGTGGATGAAGTGCTCGAACTCTTCATCGAACTTGGCGCTGACGAAGACCAGCTTGAATTCCCAATCGTTTATGCTTCCGCGCTGAACGGGACTTCCAGCTACTCCGATGATCCGGCTGACCAAAAGCACACCATGGTGCCTTTGTTCGACACCATTTTGAAGACCATTCCGGCGCCGGTCGATAATTCCGACGAACCGCTGCAATTCCAAGTGTCCATGTTGGACTACAACGACTATGTGGGCCGGATCGGGATTGGCCGCGTGTTCCGCGGCACGATTTCCGTTGGGGATAATGTTACCGTCATGAAGCTTGATGGCAGCAAGAAGAACTTCCGCGTCACCAAGATCTTTGGGTTCTTTGGTTTGAAGCGCGTCGAGGTCCAAACCGCTAAAGCCGGCGACTTGATTGCCGTGTCCGGGATGGAAGACATCTACGTTGGTGAAACCGTCGCCGCAGCCGATACCCCAGAAGCGTTGCCAATTCTGCGGATCGATCCACCGACCTTGCAGATGATGTTCATGCAAAATGACAGTCCGTTTGCCGGCCGTGAAGGCGACAAAGTGACCGCCCGCAAGCTGGAAGACCGGCTGAAGGCGCAGCTGCAAACTGACGTGTCCTTGCGCGTTGAAGACACGGACCGCGCCGGCGCCTGGATGGTTTCCGGCCGTGGTGAATTGCACTTGTCCATCTTGGTGGAAGAAATGCGCCGCGATGGCTTCGAGCTGCAACTGGGCCGCCCAGAAGTTATTTATCGCGAAATCGATGGCCAAATGATGGAACCTTACGAAGAAGTCCAAATCGACGTGCCAAGCCAATACACTGGTACGGTCATCGATGCGATGGCGCAACGTAAAGGTGAAATGCAAGACATGGCCGATGAAGGCAATGGCCAAACCCGGCTGGTGTTCTTAGCGCCATCACGCGGCTTGATTGGTTACTCCACCGAGTTCCTTTCATCCACCGGTGGTTACGGGATCATGAACCACACCTTCGAAAAGTACATGCCAGTCGTTAAGAACTGGACGCCAGGCCGGACTAACGGGGCCTTGGTTTCCATCAACGCCGGCACGGCGACAACCTATTCCCTGCAAAGCATTGAGGAACGTGGGCAACTGTTCATCGATGCCGGGGTTGAAGTTTATGAAGGCATGATTGTCGGCATGAATAACCGGGAAACCGACATCGCGGTTAACGCGACGAAGGGGAAGAACCTGACCAACACCCGGGCAGCTGGTAAAGACCATGCTGCTGCCATCAAGACGCCAAAGGACATGAGCTTGGAAGAGTCCATCGAATTCTTGAATGACGACGAGCTATGTGAAGTGACCCCAGAAAGTGTTCGCCTACGCAAGAAGATTTTGAACACCGGCGAACGTCAAAAAGCAGATAAGCGCAAGAAGATTGCGGCTTCGAAGTAATGAAGCACCAGGCAGCCGCCAACCAGCGCATGGTTGGCGGCTGTTTTTTATGGCCGGTTTTGGTTGGCTAAATCAAGGGAAAAAGGTTTCAGAACCGGCCGCAGACCGGTATACTTAAACCAGCAAAGCCGAATAGTAGAAACAATGAAAAAGCGTGGTACTTGGAGGTGGGAAGATGGCCAAGCCATCCCGGAAAGACAAACAGGTGATGTTTGCCGAGGAAACGCCAGGGAGTAAAAGCCTTGACGAGATTAACGGTAGTATCGCCGTGCCCAAGGACGCCGGCTTTTGGCGGACGCTCTTCACTTACACTGGCCCTGGCATTTTAATCGCCGTGGGTTACATGGATCCAGGGAACTGGATCACTTCGATTGCCGGGGGCGCGCAGTTCAAATACACGTTGCTCACTGTGGTTTTGATTTCCAGTTTAACGGCCATGTTGCTACAGGCCATGGCGGCTCGGCTTGGGATTGTCACCGGCAAAGACCTCGCCCAACTGACCCGCGAACGCACGGGCAAAAAGACGGGCATTGTGCTGTGGATCATTACCGAACTCGCGATTATGGCCACTGACGTCGCAGAAATCATTGGTTCCGGGATTGCCCTGGAGCTCTTGTTCAAAATCCCGCTGATTGTCGGCATCTTGATTACCGCTGCTGACGTCCTGATCTTGCTGGTACTGATGCGGCTGGGCTTTCGGAAAATCGAAGCGATCGTGGCGGTGTTGGTGGCCGTGATTTTGCTGGTGTTCTCCTATGAGGTGCTCCTCTCCAACCCAAGCGTCGGGGATATTCTCCGAGGCTATATCCCCAGTCCGACGATTTTAACTAACCGTTCCGAACTTTACTTGGCGCTGGGGATTGTCGGGGCCACGGTGATGCCCCATGACTTGTACCTGGGCTCTTCCATTTCCCAAACGCGCGCGGTGGATCGCAAGGATCGCGCTGCCGTCAAAAAGGCGATTCGCTTCACGACAATTGATTCCAACATCCAGCTGACCATTGCGTTTGTCGTTAACAGTTTGCTGCTGATATTAGGGGCGGCGCTGTTCTTCGGCACGAATTCCGATTTAGGGCGCTTTGTGGATCTGTTCAACGCCTTGCAGGACCGGCAGGTGGTGGGGGCAATTGCCAGTCCGGTACTGTCGATGCTGTTCGCCGTGGCGCTGTTGTCTTCCGGGCAAAGCTCCACCATCACCGGCACGTTAGCCGGCCAGATTATCATGGAAGGCTTCATTCGCCTGAAGATGCCGCTGTGGGCGCAGCGCCTGTTGACGCGGTTGCTTTCGGTGACGCCGGTGCTGATTTTTGCCATTATCTTCAAAGGTGACGAAGCCAAAATCGAAGGTTTATTGACCTTTTCGCAGGTCTTTCTCAGCGTGGCCTTACCGTTCGCGGTGATTCCGCTGGTGCTTTACACCTCGAATCGGGATTTGATGGGTGAATTCACCAACCGCGCGTGGGTTAAATACACGGCCTGGTTTATTACCGTCGTGCTGATTATCTTGAATATCTGGTTGATTTTACAAACCTTTGGGCTGACCGCCTAAGCCGATGAAGCTGCTGTGATGGCAGCTTTTTTGGTCGGCTGCGAAGGCCTTTTGCTTGCGCCGGCGCCGCGCAGTCTTTAAAGTGCAGGGCAAAGGGGGAGAGCAGATGTTAGATGTGAAGGATAGTTTAGCTAACTTAACTTGGACCACCACGCACCATTTGGCCCACATTCAAAACCGGCATCCATTTATGCGCCGCTGGGCGGTGCAGTTTGAACTGGCGTACACCGACTTTCGCGTGATTCAAATTGCCTTGCAACTGGAGGGCCATCACCACGACCTGCTGGCTGATTTTGCGCAAACGTATGAGGCCATTCACCGGTATGAATTTGCCTTTGCCGGCGACGGATTAGAAGGGTTTGATCAACAATACGGTGATCAATTGCCAGATTACGCCGCCCAAGTTGATCATTTCGAGGATCTGGTGGCCCAAATTCGCGATTTGCAAGCATAAGAAAACGCCTCAGCCATGCGGCTGAGGCGTTTCGTTGTCTTCATCAAGTTAGTTCAATTCATCCCAGGCTTCCAACGCAATCGGCGTGGTTTGGGTCGCGGCCAAAATCTTTTCGCTGAGTAAATCCTTGCGAATGGCGACTTCATAGGCATATTTTTCAAACCAATCCTGGTCGGCAACGTAATAGCCGTCGTTGCCGCGCTCTTTCCCCCAGGAGTTTTCCACCTTCCAGCGGGTTGGCTGGCCGTTTTCGAGATTGACCCCGGTCAGGGTCATAGCGTGAGTGACGGCCGCTTCGCGAGTCGCAAAGCGTTCGGCCAGCGGCATGGTGACGTCAAACCCAAACAAGGTGGAATAGTCATACAAGCCGCCGGTCAAGGTGCCAGTATCGCGATCCACGTCTTGGCCGACATCATTGCCGAACCAAACCGCGGCGCCGGCTTGCAGCTGACTGATGGCCATCGCTTGCAGGTCTTCGCGCGGGACGTTGACGAAAATAATCGGCCGCCCGCCGACCACAGTGTTTTGACTCGGCAGGGTGTAAGCCTGGTAGTACTGTTTGGTTGGCCGCGGATCAGCGACTAACAGCACAAACTGGCTCAAATCCCAGCCTACATACTTCTCATAGAAAGTCTTAGGCGTGAGGCCCCGGTCTTCATGGAAATTATTCTTGTCATCACGGTAGCTAAAGTCGAAGCTTGCCGGCGGATTACCGTAGGCATAAGCGACGACGCGATAGATTTCGGAGAGTTGCTCTTGTTTCAGGGCGCGCAAGGCGTCATCGTCTTGACCAGCTTGGGCCGCTTTTTGAATTTCGGCGGCGGCTTGACGCAGCTTTAAATTCAACACTGAATTGACTTCGCCCGTTTTGGAGCTGTTGTAGGTTTCAGGCATCACCGACTTCGGGACAATCCCATATTTTTCAATCAAAGCCGGGGCGTTGTCGAATTGGCCGCCATCACCATCGGGCTGTTTGAGCAATTCCGCCAAGGTCCGGTCCTCAGTGGGGGAGGCAGCTTTCAGTTCAATGACATGTTCCAAAAACAAGTTGGCCTTTTCAATGCGGTCATAGAAGGCCAGGAAGGCTTGGGAGAATTCCAGGTCCTTCAAGCCGAGCTTTTCGCCGGCAAAATGGCGCATGGTGTTCAACTCGGAAAACAGCCAGCAACGGCCAGACTGCTTTTGGTTCGTGACCGCGCCGGTGCTTAGTTCTAGGGAAAAAGCCGGTTTAATGGCCTTATCATTCAGCGGGCCGCGGGCTGCTTGGTCTGGACCCACGTTCTGCGTGGCTTTACTCAAAGCTTTACTGGCGGGATCGTTAGCCAGTGCTGCTTGATAGCGGTTGATCTGTCCAAATGAAATCGGTTGTGCCAATCCAATCACTCCTCACAAAATTCAATAGCCCCAGTCTACCGCTTTTCTATGAGCACGCCAATAAGGAGATGAGAGATTTATTAAAAATTCGCATCAGAACGAGCCGAAAATTAATTGGGTGTTCGGCTGTTTTTTTAACGAAACCATGGCAAATCGACTGACTTTTTTGATAATGTTCGGCTTTCACGCGAACAATTTTTGCTGGCAACCACCTTCATGCCTGGTAAAACCGGCTTGGCGAGGCGGGGTATATGCTATAATAGTCACAACTTTGCCGCGAAAGGGCGATTTCGGTGCTGAAGAAACTGCATTTTCTCGATTACTACATCCTAGTTCCTTATTTGGTTTTGTGTGCCATTGGCGTCGTGATGGTCTATTCAGCCAGTGCATACTGGATTCAAACCCAGTATCACATGGCCGATTACAGTTACATGGTCAAGCAGCTCGTGTTTGTGCTGCTGGGGCTGTTGTTAACGTGCTTTTTCTACTACTTTAAGCTGTCGGTGCTACGGCATCCGCGCGTGCAGCTGGTGATGTGGGTCGTGCTGTTTGCCATGCTCATTTACCTGCTAGCCTTTGGGAAAAGTGTTAACGGGGCGGCGGCCTGGATTCCGCTCGGGCCGATTCACTTGCAACCGACTGAATTTGCCAAGTTAGGCATCGTCATCTACCTGGCCTATATGTTTACCCAGCGCCAGGAAATCATGCGGCGGCCTGATTTCTCAGTGAAACAGCTAAGTAAACCGCTGATCTTGGTGGGCGTTTGTATCATGTTGGTGGTGCTGGAACCTGATGTTGGGGGGATGGCGATTTTAGCCGGCATTACGCTGGTGATGCTGGCCGCTAGTGGTATTTCACTGCGCTACGGGGTGACCGGGGCTGGCGTGTTGGCGGCGTTAATTGCCGCTCTGTATTGGGTGCTGGCCAATGTGCAGCTACCAGGCTGGTTGACCAAATACTATCAGGTGAAGCGGTTGGAAGCGGCGGTCCACCCCTTTGCCCAAAGCAAGCATGCTGGCCTGCAGGTGGTGAATTCGCTGCTCGCCATCAATCATGGCGGCTTTTGGGGCGTGGGGTTAGGTAATGGCACCCAAAAACTTGGCTACTTGCCCGAGCCGCAAACCGACTTTATCTTGGCCGTGATTGCTGAGGAACTGGGGCTAGTCGGGGTCGTCGTGGTGCTGGGGCTGATTTTCTTTCTGATCATGCGCTTCTACCTGATTGGCATTCGCACCAAAAATACTTATTATTCCTTGCTTGCTTATGGGATTGCAACCATGATGCTGATTCAAACCTTGTTCAATGTTGGGGCGGTGAGCGGCGTGCTGCCTGTCACTGGGGTCACGCTACCATTCGTCTCTTATGGCGGGTCCAGTATGTTGGTCTTAGCCATCTGTGTGGGCATTATGCTGAATATTTCTGCCAGTGAAAAGCAGCTGAAAGAAAGGACGTTGACACATGCGTAAGGTGCTCGTAGCAAACCGTGGCGAAATTGCGGTGCGGATTTTTCGCGCCAGTGAAGAACTCGGCCTCAAAACAGTGGGGATTTTCGCCAAGGAAGATGAATTGAACATCCATCGCTTCAAAGCGCAGGAAAGCTACCAAGTTGGCGCCGGCGAAGGCCCAATTGCGGCCTATCTCGACATGGATGATATCATCCGCATTGCCAAAATCAGTGGTGCGGATGCCATCCACCCCGGCTATGGCTTACTGTCGGAAAATGCGACTTTTGCCCGGAAAGTCGAAGCGGCTGGTCTCACCTTTGTTGGCCCCCGACCGGAGCTGCTGGAGATGTTTGGCGATAAAGTGGCAGCCAAAAAAGCCGCCGTTGCCGCCGGGCTGCAAACGATTCCCGGCATGACCACGCCGACGCGAGATTTTGCCGATATTTTGGCTTTTACCCAAGAACATGGCTTTCCCATCATGCTGAAAGCGGCCAGTGGCGGCGGCGGTAAAGGGATGCGGATTGTGCATACCGAATCCGAGCTGAAGCAGGTCTATCAAAATGCCGTGAACGAAGCGGTGTCGAGTTTTGGCGACGACCGCATGTATGTTGAGCGCTATCTGAAAGATGCCAAACACATTGAGGTTCAGATTTTAGGCGACCACTACGGCAATATGCTGCACCTGTTCGAGCGGGACTGCTCGGTGCAGCGCCGCAACCAAAAAGTGATTGAAATTGCGCCGGCAGTTGGCCTGGCGCCGGCTTTGCGGGCAGCCATTTGCGATGCGGCGGTGCAGCTGATGGCCAGTGTGCACTATGACAATGCCGCGACGGTTGAATTCTTGGTGGAAGGCGACAAGTTCTATTTCATCGAGGTCAACCCACGGGTGCAAGTGGAGCACACCATCACCGAACTGATTACCGATGTCGATATCGTGCAGTCCCAGCTGCGCATTGCGGCCGGGGAAGACATGTTCAAGGATATCGGCTTGCCCCACCAGGCTGATCTGACCTACCGCGGCGCGGCTATTCAGTGTCGCATCACGACAGAAGATCCGACCAACCATTTCATGCCAGATACCGGCACCATCACGACCTATCGCTCCCCAGGGGGCAACGGCGTGCGGCTGGATGTCGGCAACGCTTATGCCGGGGCCGTCATCAGCCCATTTTATGATTCACTGCTGGTGAAAACTTCGGTCCATTCCGGTACTTACCTAGGCGCTGTGGCTAAAATGCAGCGCGCTTTGAGTGAATTCCGCATTAGTGGGGTGAAAACCAACCTGGCTTTTCTGCTGAATGTCCTAGAAAGCGCCCCGTTCCGGAGCGGCGCTGCCACTACCACCTTTATCGACGACACGCCAAGCTTGTTTAAACTGCGGCCGGTGGAAAGCCGCACCGTTCAGCTGATGACCTATATCGGTAACACTACGGTGAATGGCTTCCCTGGGGTTCATCAACACTCGCAAAAGCTGCTAGCAGATTTTGATTATCAATCCCGTTTTCCAGCAACGACGCCCGCCACAGATTTGGTGGCGCTACTGCATGATGGCGGGCCGGCAGCGGTGACCGCCTGGGTCAGCGCGCAAAAGCGGGTACTCCTTACCGATACTACGCTCCGCGACGGGCACCAAAGCTTATTTGCCACGCGGATGCGGACGCGGGATATGGTGCGCATCGCCCCTGACTTAGGTAATGCGCTGCCGAACTTGTTTTCCGCAGAAATGTGGGGCGGCGCCACTTTTGATGTGGCTTATCGCTTCTTAACGGAAGATCCTTGGACGCGGCTTGATCAGCTGCGTGAGCTGATGCCTCATACGTTGCTGCAAATGCTGTTCCGCGGCAGCAATGCGGTGGGTTATCAGAATTACCCGGATAATGTGATCAAAAAGTTCATCGAAACCGCCGCGGCTCACGGCATCGACGTCTTTCGAATTTTTGACTCCCTGAATTGGGTGCCGCAGTTGACCCATTCGATTGATGCGGTTAAAACCACCGGCAAGCTGGCAGAAGGGACCATGTGTTACACCGGCGATATTCTGGCTAGCACACACCCGAAATACAGCCTTCAGTATTATGTTGATCTAGCCAAAGAGCTGGTCAACGCCGGCGCCGACATCCTGGCGATTAAGGATATGGCGGGGCTACTCAAGCCGCAAGCCGCGTATGAACTGGTCGCGGCCTTGAAAGACGCCGTGAGCGTGCCGATTCACTTGCACACCCATGACACCACTGGTAATGGGATTGCCACCTATGGCCAGGCCATTGCCGCCGGGGTCGATATTGTCGATGTGGCGCAATCCGCCTTTTCTGGCACCACCAGCCAGCCGAGCATGGAAAGTCTTTACTATGCTTTGGCGAATGACCCGCGGCAACCTGATCTTGACGTGCAAGCCGCCGAAAAACTGAATCAGTATTTTGAACAAGTGCGGCCGTACTATGCCGATTTTGCCAATGGCGTCACTGGTCCGCTAACGGATATTTACACCGTGCAGATGCCAGGCGGCCAGTACAGCAACTTGCAACAACAAGCGCAAAGCATGGATTTGAACGATTTTGAAGCCGTGAAGGCCATGTACGCTCAGGTTAACGAGCTATTCGGCGATATTGTCAAAGTCACTCCGTCCTCTAAAGTGGTTGGGGATATGGCCTTGTTCATGTTGCAAAACCAGTTGACGCCACAGGATGTGCTGGACCATGGCGAAACCATGGACTTTCCAGCGTCAGTGGTGGACTTTTTCAAAGGTGACCTCGGTCAACCGGTTGGCGGCTTCCCTAAGCAACTGCAAGCCAAGATTCTGAAAGGCCAAGCCCCGCTGACTGAACGGCCTGGCGCTCTGGCTCAGCCCGTGGACTTTGAAGCGGTACGCAGCCGCATCAGCAAAGGAGAGGTCGCTTCAGATGCGCAAGTTCTGAGTGCGATTTTGTACCCAGAGGTTTACGACCAGTATGTCCAAAATCGGGAGCAATATGGGCCCGTGACGGCTTTGGATAGTCAAACCTACTTCCAAGGGATGCGCACCGGGGAACGCATTGCCATTGATATTCGCCCGGGCCTGCAGGTCATTGTTCAACTTGATGCCATTTCTGAGCCAGATGCTAGCGGTAAACGCACGCTGTATTTCACGGTGAATGGCCAAAAGCGGGAAGTGCAAATTCAGGACAATCACGTTCAACATCAAGCCAGCACGCTGCGCATGGCCGAACCAACGGATCCTGAGCAAATTGGCGCGCCAATGGGTGGCCGGCTGCTCAGCGTTGAAGTGGCAGTGGGTGATCAAGTGACGCAAGGCGACCCGTTGTTTGTGACCGAGGCGATGAAGATGGAAACCACCGTCCACGCCCCGTTCACCGGCACGGTTAAGCATTTGTACGCTGCGGCAGGCGATATGATTGAAACCGGCGAATTGTTGGCCAAGTTGAAGCAAACCGCGCCGGCGGCATTGGATTAAGTCATTAATAAAAAAGGAGGCGAGCAGATGTTCACAATCACCCCGCGCCAAGGGCTGGTGGTTTGGGTCTACTCACTCAAGCAAAGTAAAGCGCTTCGGCATTATGGCACCATCATCTATACGTCCAAGCGCATGAAATATGTTTACCTGTATCTTGACCAGGCGGATCTGACGGCAACCATGACCAAGCTGAAGAAATTACGCTTCGTCAAAGCCGTCAGTCCCTCGCAAAAACCATTTTTGGCGACTGAATACAGCGGCGAAACCAGCCTAGCCGCACTAGAAGACGACGAGGACGACGACGCTCCAACGGAGGCTAACCATGCGCGTGATTAGTGGCGCCTTTCGCGGCCGGCGGTTGGTGGCTGTAGCGGGTAACGCCACCCGGCCCACTGCCGATAAAGTCAAAGAGTCTATGTTCAATATGCTTGGCCCCTATTTTGATGGCGGTCAAGCGTTGGACTTGTACGCCGGGACCGGCGCGTTGGGCATTGAAGCCGTGTCGCGGGGCATGACGCATGCGACCTTGGTCGATAAGGCTTATCCGGCAATCAAAGTCATTCAGCAAAATGTGGCTTTGACGCATGCAGAGGACCAATTCACCGTGCTTAAAGCGCCGGTTGAACGCGCGTTGACCAGCTTGGCGGCGACGCACCAGCAGTTTGACTTGGTGATGGCGGATCCGCCTTATGCCAAGCAGGCCGCTTTGACGCAGCTGCAGGAGCTGGTTGACCTGAACTTGGTCACGCCTGGCGGGCTGGTGATGTTTGAAACCGGCATGGATGTGGTTTACCCTGCGGCCATCGCCGGTTTTACCATTTTACGTCGGCAAACTTATGGCGTAGCGCAAGTGTTAATTTTGAAGCGAAACGAGGCGTAATCCGTGACGACAATCGCATTATTTCCAGGGAGTTTTGATCCCTTTACGAATGGTCACTTGAACTTGGTCACGCGGGCAGCAGGCTTGTTTGATCAGGTGATCGTGGCGGTGATGACCAACACCAGCAAAAAGCCGTTGTTTACCGGCGAGGAAAAACTGGCCTTGATCACGGCGGCGACGCAACACCTCGCCAACGTCACGGTCACGGCCGCGCCGCGACTGTTGACGGTAGCTTATGCCCAGCAGCTCGGCGCCACGGTATTGGTGCGCGGGGTGCGCGATGCCAAAGACTTCAGCTACGAAACCGATATTGCGGATATGAACCAAACGCTGGCGCCATCCGTGGAAACCGTGTTACTGCTGGCGGACAAGCAGTATCGTTATCTGTCTTCTAGTCTAATCAAGGAAGTGGCGCAATTCGGTGGTGATGTCAGCAGCTTGCTACCAAGCAATGTGAATGCTGCCTTAAAGCAAAAGCTGGCAGGTGATGGCCATGAAACGCAACCGCAATAAACGCCGGCTTTGGCTCTGGCTGGGAAGCCTCGTGGCGGTCTTGTTGGCCTTGGGCTTGGTGTTTTTCCCTACCAACTACTATGCGGAAGTACCAGGCTCTGCTGAATCGCTGAAGCCTTATGTCAAAGTCGCCGGCCATCCCGATACCGCCAAAGGGAGCTATATGTTGACTACGGTGGGCATTGTTGGCCCAGCCTCACCAGCGGTTTTGCTTTGGGCCAAGCTGCAGCCTTACTCCGAGATTTTATCCAAGCGGGAGTTGATGGGCGATGATGACTCAGCCGAATACAATTTACTTCAAAAGTTGTACATCGAAAGCGCGGCCAATGGCGCCATTGAAGCGGCCTTCAAAACTGCTGGCCAGCCGGCGACCCTCAATCACCTCGGCATTTATGTGATGTCGATTTTAGCCGGTTCGCCATTCAAAGGCCAACTCAAACTAGGGGATACCATCACCGCCTTGGATGGCAAGCACTATGCCTCTGCCGACGCCTATGTCAAAGCCATCAGCGCTCGCAAAGTGGGCAGCCGCTTGACCTTGACGTATCTACGCAAAGGTAAACAGCACCAAGCCACTGGCAAACTAATGCGGCTCCCAGGCACGCACAAAGCCGGCATCGGCATTACCTTGACGGAACATACTACGTTGACGACCAAACCCAAGGTCACGATTGACGCCGGCGAAATTGGCGGCCCCAGTGCGGGCTTGATGTTTGCCGTGCAGGTCTACACGCAGCTGACTGGCCAAAATCTTCGCCGCGGGCAAAAAATTGCCGGCACCGGCACCATTGATGGCGCTGGCACGGTCGGTCAAATCGGCGGCATCGACAAGAAGGTTTACATGGCCGATCAGGAAGGTGCTAAGGTGTTCTTCGCGCCTGATCAACCGGCAACGAAAGCCCTGTTAAAAGCTGATCCCAGCTACGAAAATAATTATGCCGTGGCCAAACGCACGGCCAAAGCGCTCAAAACCAAGATGAAAATTGTCCCGGTCAAAACGTTAAAGGACGCTTTGACCTACCTGCAGGCTGATTTGAGTCAACCGTAGTTTCACGCTGCGCCGCTTTCTTTCGGGAGAGCGGCGCTTTGAGTTTGCGAAATCTCTTCTTGGAGGTGAGCAAATGACAACGGCGAAAGCGTGGCTGCAGGAATACTGGTATGTGCCACTGGTGGTGCTGGGGCTAGGCGGATTTTTTTGGTGGCAAAGTCGCCAGTCAGTGGCCATTGAACCGGCGCCAGCTGCTAGTAGTGTCAGTGTTAGCAGCACGACGGCTGGCAGTATGAGTAGTGAGCCCCCGAAAAGTGGTTTTGTGCATATTAAAGGCGCCGTTGCCAATCCCGGCTTGTATCCCGTGACTGGTACGACGCGCTGGCAGGCGGTGGTCGAAGCGGCAGGCGGTCTGACGGCAGACGCCGATGTCACGGCAATTAATTTGGCCAAAATTGCTGTTGATCAAGAAAGCTTATATATTCCGGTTCAAGGCGAAGCGGTGCCGGCTGCCACTGGCGCCGCAGCTGCTAGTCCCGCCGCGAGCAGCACCGCGCTGGTTAATCTGAACACGGCCAGCGAAGCAGAATTGCAGACCCTAAGCGGCATCGGGCCTGCCAAGGCGGCGGATATCATTGCCTACCGGGAATCCAGCGGCGGCTTCAAAAGCGTTGAGGATTTGATGAATGTCAGCGGCATTGGTGAAAAGACTTATGAGCGCCTGGCCCCTTTGGTCACCGTGGGGCCATGAGCCGGCGCGGGCTCTTTTGGCTGACCAGTTTTCTGGCTGGGCTGTTGCTGGTGATTGGTCCGACGGTGGTGGGGCTATTGCTGCTGGCCTGGACCGGGTTTAAGGCTTATCAACTCACCCGCTGGCCGCTGGTGGTCTGTTTTGCGTGCGGGCTAGGCTGGGGCCTGCGAACGGCTAACTTAACCGCGGCGCCGCCCAAGCCCAGTGGTATGGCCACTGTCATGCCCACGGCTTGGACGGTTAGCAATGGTTTAGCTTATTACACCGGGCGCGCCGGTAATGTGCCGATTAGTGGCAGTGTCACGGTGGATGAGGACCAAGCGGCGCTGTTAGCCAATCTCACGCTGCCGGCAGAGGTGAGTTGGACAGGCGAGTTAACGCGCCTTACCGGGGCCCGCAACTTATTCGAGTTCGACTATGCGACATACGCTTGGCAACAGCAGCAGTTGGCCTGGCAAAGCCCCAAGCAAGCGCTACAGATTACCATTCGCCAGCCGCGGGGCATCATTGAATGGCTGTATCATGTGCGCGCAAGCGTGATGCAACGCTTAAAGCAGCTGCGTCCTCGCACTCAGGCTTATGCGAAGGGCTTGCTGCTAGGGGTGGTGGATTCAGATTTTGATGAGCAACGTGAAACCTTTGTCACGCTAGGCATTTTTCATTTATTCTCGGTGTCTGGGTTGCATCTGTATGCGTTGATTGGCGCCCTGTACTGGCTCACTGATCGTTTGCGCTTGCCCAAGGAAGGGGTGGATTGGGCGCTGCTAGGGCTGTTGCCAACGCTGCTGATTTTGATTCCGCCAGCGGCGGGAATTATGCGGGCGGTGTGGCTGCGGATGGTGGCCATGCTGAACCGGCGCTTAAATTGGCAGCTGTCGGGGCTAGATTGTTTCAGCTTGGTGCTGGGGCTCAACTTGTTGGTTCAGCCCTATGTGTTGCATACCATGGGCGGCCAGCTGACGTATTTGCTGTGCTTAGGCCTCATTTTGCTGCCAGCCAATCGCTGGGGGCTGACTTGGCGGCTGGTACTCCTGAGCACACCAGTGGTGCTGGCGCATACTTATCGGTTTCACTTGCTTGCCGCAGGGTTCAGCTATCTCTTGATGCCCCTGTTTGAAGTAGGGTTGATGCCCGTGCTGGTAATCATGGTTCTGTGGCCGCAGTTACCTGGTGGGGCGCTAATTGAAACGACCATCAAAACGCTGGAGGCTGGCCTGACGCAGTTGGCCCGCTTGCCCGGCGAAGTGATTTTTGGGGCCGTGCCATGGGCCTGGGCTTTGGCCGGAGTGCTACTGATTTTGATAGGCTTGGCGACGCACCACTGGTGGCCGCTGGTGAGCTGGGCAGTGATGGCTTGGTTAGTGGTGAATATGCATCCGGAGACGCGGGTGACTATGTTCGACGTCGGCCAAGGCGATGCCATTTTGATTGAAGCACCATTCAAACAAGGCACCATCCTGATTGATACTGGTGGCCGAGGCTTTGGCACGGTGCGCAACCCACCGGCGAAGCGGGCGATTGTGAATTACCTGCACGCGCGGGGCATTGATCACCTCGATCTGCTGGTGTTGACGCATGCGGATGCCGATCATGTGGGGGATGCCGGCTTGCTCACGCAGCTGATGCCGGTGCGGACTTTGGTCACCACGCCGCTGGCGGCTGACCATGCCTATATGCAAGCCGCCATGGCCGGGCAAGTCACTCAACAGCGCACGGTTTTGGCCGGCGAGACCCTCACCCTAGGGCCGTTGCAGTTGCAGGTGGTGGCGCCAAACGATGCCTCAGCCACCGAGAAAAACGCGGACTCAATCGTGCTGTATGGTAAGATAGGAGACGGCAATTGGCTTTTCACCGGCGATGCGGATGCTGGCGTGGAAACGCGCGAGCTGATGCCCCAGGCGCTTGCGGTCGATTATTTGAAGGTGGGCCACCATGGCTCGAAAACCTCGAGTGATCCTGCGTTCATCGCCCAAATCGCCCCGCAATTAGCCTTGATTTCAGCGGGGGTGGCTAATCGCTACGGCCACCCGAATGCGGAAACATTAACCACCTTCGCTAACGCGCAAGTGCCTTGGCTGAATACGGCCAGCAGTGGCATGATTTGGCTAGATTTTACGGCTAACAGCCACAGCGTGCATGAATTTTTATTGGAGGGACAGTCGCAATGACCGTACAGGAACTGATTCAACAACTTAAAACCGGCAACCTGCCGCGGTTAGTGCTACTCATGGGGACCGAGCAGATTTTGCTTGATCAAGCGTTGACCGCCTTAAAGCAGGTGATTCCGCCTGATCAGCAAACCATGAATCTTGCTAGTTATGACATGCGGCAAACCGAAGTGGGGGTGGCGCTGGATGATGCCACCTCCCCGCCATTTTTCGGCGACTGGCGCGAAGTCATTATCACCGATCCGTATTTTTTGACCGGGGAAAATCCTAAAACCACCTTGAATCAAGACGTGGATGGACTGACGACTTATTTTCAGCAACCTGTGGATTCAACTTTAATGGTGATTGTTGCGGCTTACGAGAAGTTGGATGCCCGCAAAAACGTGGTGAAGGCGCTGAAAAAAGCGGCGCTGGTGGTGGATGTGGCGCCGCTGGATGCCCGGGCGGCTCAACAGGCCGTAAAACGCGCTTTGGCCAAGCAACAAATTGACGTTGCACCGGCTGCCCTAGAGGCTTTTGCCCAACGCACCGGCGGCGACTACACCGCGATGATGCATGAATTGCCGAAACTGAAACTCTATGCTGGCGGTGGCGCCAGTTTGGATGTGGCAGCCATTGACCAGCTCGTGCCCAAGCAGCTGACCGATCGGGTGTTTGACCTGGTGGATGCGGTGGTGCGCAAACAGCCTGACCGTGCCTTGAAACTGTACCGCGACCTACTGCTCCAAAAAGAAGAACCGATTGCGCTAAACGCGTTGATGGTTGGCCAGTTTCGGTTGCTACTCCAAGTGAAAATTCTGGCTACCAAAGGCTACAGCCAAGGCAACATTCAGCAGACCTTAAAAGTGCATCCTTTCCGCATCAAAAAAGCGCTCCAAGAAAGCCGGCCAGTGCCGCTGACCACACTGGCCCGCGCCTACAAAGGCCTAGTGGAAACCGAAACCGCTATGAAAACCGGGCGCGTGGATAAGGCCTTGGCCTTTGAACTATTTGTTTTGCAGTACACGAGTAATCAGCCCATCACGGTAGGGCAATAGCCGCTAGCTAACTGCTAGTGGTTTTTGATTCGGGCGCGCAAAAAAGCGCCTCGGCAGTAGCCGAAGCGCAAAAATAAAAAAACCTGCCACTGGCAGGTTTTGCTTACTTGTTCAAAAGTGCAGCAAGACGGCTCTTATCGCGGCCAGCCTTGTTCTTGTGGATCAGGTGCTTTGATGCAGCCATGTCCAAGGCGCGAGTCGCTTCCTTGTACAAGTCCTGCGCATTGTCAGCGCCGGCGGCAGCAGCGGCACGGAACTTCTTCACGGTTGTACGCATATCGCTCTTTTGCGAGATGTTACGTTGGCGAGAAGCCTCTTGCGTCTTAACGCGCTTGATTGCTTGTTTGATTTGTGGCATGAATTTCACCTCCGGGCTGAGATTTGTAATGCGAATTATTGTTTCAACAGATAGCATTATACCGAAGGCCCAGCTGCAATGCAATAAAAACTTGTAAAGGAAAAATCCTTGATAGCATTGAAAAAACTTGCATCTAAGCCTTGCGTACGGTAAAGTAATTGAGTGATTTGAACCTGATACTTAGCTTAGCGGTTCACCGCGCTTCCCTCAGTTTCAGGCAATTATGAAAACGAAAGGTGGAATTTTCCATGGCAATCACAAAAGAACAAAAAGATGCGATCATCAAGCAATACGCCCGCAAAGACGGCGACACTGGCTCACCAGAAGTCCAGATTGCGCTGCTCACTGCTGACATCAAGAACTTGACGGATCACATGTCCAAGCACAAGAAGGACTATCACTCTTACGTGGGTGAAATGAAGAAGATCGGCCAACGCCGTAACTTGCTTCGCTACCTTCGCAACAAGGACATTAACCGCTACCGTGAACTGATCCAAAGCCTCGGCCTGCGTCGTTAATTTCAATTTGCAAAACCAAACACATCGCTGCGGCGGTGTGTTTTTTTGTGCAGTTTTAACGACATTCGTAATGGGTGTTGCTGTGTCATCATGAATGATTTCAATGTGAAACAGCCGAATTGAACAAGCAAGATCGGGGTGCATTGGCGTAAGGAGGTCGAATAGAAGAGAGAATATCAATGTAGGGCTGGGAAGCCGGAGCAGAAATGGCTCGAGGTGTTATTGTTCTTAGCCAACGGGTTTAGTTGGCTTAGAACAAGCCGCGACTTTGAGACTCGGAGAGGCTCAAAGCGCTGGCCACCACGTTCCAGCCATTTCTGTGGAGGCAGCCCTGCCCGGCAGTTAAAACGATTCAAGTCATTCGACCACGAACGCTACCTCGTCGCTGCCTGCTGGCTAGAATAGGTATTTCACGGCCTGTGTGGTACACTGTTAAAAGGAATAATTCGTTGCCAAGCGATTGGCGAAAGAACCTAATCTAATTTAACGAGGTGCTCACATGAGTAAAATCAAAGTGGTCGCACTCGGCGGCGTGCGTGAGAACGGTAAAAATATGTACGCCATCGAAGTAGACGACCAAATTTTCGTTGCCGATTTTGGGCTGAAATACCCAGACAACGAACTGCTGGGAATCGATGTTGTGATTCCTGATCTCACTTACTTGGAAGAAAACGCGGATAAAATCGCCGGCATTTTTCTGACTCACGGCCATGCCGACGCGATTGGGGCGTTGCCTTATTTTGTCAGCGAACATCCAGTGCCGGTCTTTGGTTCGGAGCTGACGATTGCGATGGCCAAGCTCAACATGACCGCCAGCCCAAAAGCTAAGAAATTCCGCGACTTCCATGTGATCACTGAGAAGTCGGTGATCGATTTCGGTAAGATCAAGGTTTCCTTCTTCCCAACAACTCACAGCATTCCTGGGAGCTTAGGGATTGTCATTGAAACGCCCAATGGTTCGATTGTTTACACCGGGGACTTCAAGTTTGACCAAAGTGCCTCCCCGAAGTACCACACGGACCTGTCGCGTTTGGCCAAAATCGGTGACCGCAAAGTGTTAGCATTGCTGTCTGATTCCAACAATGCGGAATCGCCATACCGCAGTGCAAGCGAACACGAAATTTATGATCATATCAACGAGACCTTCCGCTACCATGAAGGCCGAGTGATTGTGGCTAGTGTTGCCAATAACATTCAGCGCATCCAGCAGGTCATCAATGCTGCCGCGGCCAATAACCGCCGGGTGGTTTTGACTGGCCGCGAAGTGGAGCGGGTCGTTAAAACTGCCATTCGCCTCAAGGATATCGTGTTGCCAGACGAAGGCATCATTGCGACCACCAAGGAACTGAAAACTATGAAGCCGGAAGAAACCGTGGTACTTGAAACCGGGCGCATGGGCGAACCGCTGAAGTCACTGCAAAGGATGGCCACCAATAAGCATCGGCTGGTGCACATTCACGAAGGCGACTTGGTTTACATCACCACCACCATTTCACACGCCATGGAAACCATGGCGGCCCGCACCCGCGACATGATTTATCGCGCTGGTGGTGAAGTCAAGGCCATCTCGGAAGACATCCACGCCAGCGGCCATGCCAACAAGGACGACTTGCAGTTGATGATCAACCTGTTGCGGCCACGCTTCGTCATTCCCGTGGAAGGTGAGTATCGCCTGCTGGAAGCCCATGCTGAGATTGCCAAGGATGCCGGTATTCCGGACGAGAATGTCATCATTCCCAACGTCGGCGACATTATCAGCTACGAAAAAGGCAAGATGCATATCTCTGGCCATGTCGACGCTGGTAATACCATGATTGACGGTATCGGCGTCGGCGACATCGGTAACATCGTGTTGCGTGACCGCAAGATGCTGGCTGAAGATGGGATTTTCATTGCAGTGGTCACCATCGACCGCAAAAAGAAGAAGATCGTGGCCAAACCAAAAATTCAAAGTCGCGGTTTTGTTTACATGAAGACTTCGCGTGACCTGCTTAACGAAAGCGGCGAACTCGTGGCCAAAACCGTGCAAAAGCAACTGGACAATAAGTCCTTTGACTGGAGCACCTTGAAGCAAGCGGTGCGTGATGATTTGAGCCGGTTCTTGTTCGATCACACGAAGCGCCGGCCGGTGATTTTGCCCGTGATTATGGAAGTGAACCAAAATAGTGCTAAGCGGCAGTAGCCGTTCAAACCTGGAGCCTAGCTTCAGGTTTTTTTTATGCTTGGAAGCGCTCAAGTGGGATATTTTTTTCTGAAGCAAACATTGGTATGATGTTAACCAAAGGGGAGTGAAGCGCATGGGAAAAATCGTGCCTTTGCCAAATAGTGGCAGCCGCCATATGAGCCTTGGCGTTTCTGCCTTGCAAAAGCAGAACTACGCCAGCGCTGTGGCACATTTAGAAAAGGCGTACAAGGAAACGCCGGTGTTCGAGGTGGCCCGGCCACTGGTCAAAGCACTGGTGGGGTTGCATCAAAGCAGCGAAGCGTTGCCTTACGTCAGTGAGTATATGGAAGATTTCTTGGCCAGTGATAGCACCACCAAGTTGTTGTTTGAAGTGTTGTTGGACCTGCCTGATTACCGGTTTGCCTGGGCGGTGTTGCACCATGTTGAGAGCAGCAAAGCCGCAGCCTTTGAGCAGCAAATCACGGCTGCCGAAACGGCTGATCTCACCGCGCACGGGGATGAGATTGCTGACCTAGCTCGGCGGTTGCGCCATCTGGGTGGGTTGAGCCCACATGAGCAGGAGCAGTTGATTCAGCAACTTGGCCGGTTGCCGAAAGTCAAAATCATCGAGGCGGCCAAGCCTAATCTAGTTGATCCTGATGTCCATCCGGCTATTCGCGTCAGCTTACTGGACGCGCTGACGGCGGTAGGCGAAGCAACGCCGGTGGAAGTGACGAGCTACCAGACCACTGCCGAGGTCATTCCCAGTGCACTACCTGGTGTGATGAATGATCCGACCATGCTGCAGGTGCTGAATCAAATTCAGCTCCAAGTCGGCTTAGCGGATCCCGAGCTGATGAAGGCCACCGTGGAAACTTTGCGCTTTGAACTGGGTTATCTTTATCCCTTTATTGGCGAAGCCGTCCCAGATCCCAAGCATTTTGCGGCCAGTTACCTCAACCGCGACCGCCCTGAGGTGACCGCCGAGGAGCACGCCTTGTTTGACTGGTTAGGGACGCAGACCCAGGCCTTGACCGCCCTTAGTTGAGCGGGTGAACGGTAGCCGGAGCGACTCAAAAGACGTGTAAAGCAAAAAAACTTGACTAGGATGGTTTACAAAACCGGGGGTTCTCGGTATAATCATTTTCGGAATTCATTTCCAGCCAAAATATTGTTTTGGTATTTTGGCGTGAATGTAGTAAGATAGAACGTAAAGGATTACGGGCGGCTTTGCCTGTGTCTTTACGAAAATATACAGGAGGTTCGTTTTTTCATGGCTGAAAAAGAACACTATGAACGCACTAAGCCCCACGTAAACATTGGTACGATTGGGCACGTTGACCACGGTAAGACTACTTTGACCGCGGCTATCACCAAGGTACTTTCCGAAAAGGGCCTCGCTAAGGCGCAGGACTACGCATCAATCGATGCTGCCCCAGAAGAAAAGGAACGTGGCATCACGATCAACACCGCCCACGTTGAATACGAAACCGAAAAGCGTCACTATGCGCATATCGATGCCCCAGGGCACGCGGACTACGTTAAGAACATGATCACCGGCGCTGCTCAGATGGATGGTGCGATCTTGGTTGTTGCGGCTACTGATGGCCCAATGCCACAGACCCGTGAACACATCCTGCTGGCTCGTCAGGTTGGTGTTGACTACATCGTTGTCTTCTTGAACAAGACCGACTTGGTTGACGATGACGAATTGATCGACTTGGTTGAAATGGAAGTTCGTGAACTTCTGTCCGAATACGATTTCCCTGGTGACGATATTCCTGTTATCCGTGGTTCAGCCCTCAAGGCCCTTGAAGGCGACAAGGAACAAGAAAAAGTTATCGAAGAACTCATGGACACCGTTGATGAATACATCCCAACGCCAGTTCGTGATACCGACAAGCCTTTCTTGATGCCTGTTGAAGACGTCTTCACCATTACTGGTCGTGGGACGGTTGCTTCTGGTCGTATCGACCGTGGTACCGTCAAGATCGGTGACGAAGTCGAAATCGTTGGTCTGAAGGACGAAGTTCTGAAGTCCACCGTTACCGGCCTTGAAATGTTCCGTAAGACCCTTGACTTGGGTGAAGCCGGCGATAACGTTGGTGTTCTGCTTCGTGGTGTTAACCGCGACCAAGTTGTTCGTGGTCAGGTCCTGGCAAAGCCAGGTTCCATCCAGACCCACAAGAAGTTCAAGGGTGAAGTTTATATCCTGACGAAGGAAGAAGGCGGCCGTCACACGCCATTCTTCTCCAACTACCGTCCTCAGTTCTACTTCCACACCACCGACGTTACCGGTGTGATCGAACTGCCAGAAGGTGTTGAAATGGTTATGCCTGGCGACAACGTTACGTTCGAAGTCGACATGATCGCGCCAGTTGCTCTTGAAAAAGGTACGAAGTTCACCGTTCGTGAAGGTGGCCGTACTGTTGGTGCCGGGGTCGTTTCTGAAATCCTCGACTAATTCAACCTTTAACAGCGTTTCGCTTCGGCGAAGCGCTGTTTTTGATTGTTTAAATGAAAATCTTTCAATCTAAAATAAATAAGATGAGTTTTACTTAACCTCGGCAGCCCGGTACCATGGAGTTATCGTAAGATACGAAAGGACGCGGTCACATGAAGTTTGCCAGTCGAGTTGCCACCACCATGCAGTCAGGGTTAGATGAACTCTTTACTGCCCCAGATCCGGCACTCATCTCGTTTGCCGGCGGGTATCCTGACGCCACCATGTTTCCCCAGGGAGCATTGCAGGCGGCTTTTGCACAAGCCACTGCTGAACCGGCTGCTTTTCAATATGGCGATAGTTGGGGATTACCTAAGCTGCGCAAGCACATTGCCCAGTGGCTACAAGCAGATGGCATTGGGGCCTCGGCGCAGGATGTGCTTTTGACCCAAGGGGCGCAGCAAGGCATTGATCTCGTGGCCAAGATGCTCCTTAATCCTGGTGACGGTTTGGTGGTCGAGGCGCCAACCTACTTAGGCGCGCTGGCTGCTTTCAACGCGTATGAACCGCATTACTATGAAGTCCCCATGGCCAGTGATGGTATGGATCTAGGCGAGCTACAAAAGGTTTTGATGACCCACGACGTCAAAATGATTTATACCGTGCCGGATTTTCAGAATCCGACAGGCGCGGTGATGTCTTTGGCCAAACGTAAAGCCCTGATCGCGTTGGCCAACCAGTATGACGTCATCATTCTGGAGGACGGGCCATATCGCTGGTTGCGGTATCAAGGCGAGTCGCTGCCACCGCTGAAGCATTTTGACACCCAAGGGCGCGTGATTTTTCTCGGTAGCATGTCCAAAATTCTGGCGCCGAGCTTGCGGTTAGGGTGGATGGTCGCCGCCCCGAAGCTGCTAGCGGCGGCAGCGGCGTTGCGCGGGGCTAGTGATGTCGAATCGAGCCAGTTGGTCCATCGCGCCGTGGCGCTGTACCTGGAGCAAAATGACTTTGATGCTCATCTGGACCAGCTCCGCCAGTGCTATGGCGCCAAGCTCGAGCTGATGCATCATGCCATCAGCGCGCAACTCCCAGCAGGGTATCAGCTGAGTCAGCCGGCGGGTGGGTTCTTCCTGTGGTTGACGGCGCCCGCTGGTGTGGATATGACGGTGCTGCAGGCGCAGCGGTTGACCCCAGCGCATGTGAGTGTCGTGCCGAGCAAAAATCTCACCCCTTCGCATCAGTTGCTCAATGGCGCGCGATTGACCTTTGCGGCGCCGCCAACGGCCAAGATTGAACCAGGCAGTGCCCGGTTGACCGCCGCCTTAGCGGCCACTGCGACAGCCCAGGCCCATCGTGCTTAGCGTTCATACCGGCTTGATGCCGGTTTTTTTGTGGGGAATTTGACCATAACCGCTGCGAAAATTGACCGCTTGCTAGGTTGAAGTTTGCTACAATGAGATATGAAAACGTCACCACAGGAGGTCTTTATGTTTCAACTTGTTGCAGTGGATATGGATGGCACTTTTTTGCGCTCTGATCAGGACTATGATCGGGCCCGTTTTGCCAAGGTCCATCAAATGCTAACTGATCACGGCGTGCGCTTCGTGGTCGCCAGTGGTAATCAGTATTATCAGCTAAAAAGCTTTTTTGAAGCTTATCCGGAGACGATTTATGTGGCCGAAAATGGCGCCTACATCCGCGATGAAACGCAAACCTATGCGGTGCACACCTTTACCCCAGCAGAAACGGCCAAGATTACTGCGATTCTGACCAGCCATCCCGAATTGAAAATCGTCGCGTGCGGGGTGAAAAGCGGGTACGTCCGCGCCAGTGAAGGCGAGGCCTTTATCACCAACACCAGGCGCTACTATCACCGGCTGGCGGTGCAGCCAACCCTTGAGGTGACGGATGATGACATTCTCAAGTTTGGGATGAACTTTCCGCCTGAGCGCACCGAGGAATTTCTGCAGGTGCTTGGTGAAGAGCTCAAGGGCTTGGCGGTGGCGACTTCCAGTGGCCATGGCGATATTGATATTATTCAGCCCGGCCGGCATAAAGCCGCTGGGCTGGCTGAACTAGGCAAGGTGCTCAATATTCCGCTGGCCAATATGGCAGCCTTTGGGGACGGGGGCAACGACCTCGAAATGATCAAGGAAGTTGGCTTAGGCGTGGCGATGGCCAACGCCCAACCTGCAGTCAAGCAAGCGGCAGATGCGCAGACTGGCGATAATAACGCGCAAGGCGTGCTGGCGTTTCTCGAAGATTATTTTAAAGATTAAGCATGGCGCCGCGGGAGACGCGGCGTTTTTTAATGAGGCGAGGATATGAAGACGTTATATTTGATGCGGCATGGAGAAACGTTATTTAATGAATTGCGGCGCATTCAAGGCTGGTGTGATTCACCCTTGACCGCCAGAGGTATTGGCCAAGCTTTGGCCGCCAGACAGTGGTTTGCAACGCAGGGCATAACGCTGGATGAGGCCTTTTGTTCCACGGCAGAGCGGGCGTCAGACACGTTGGAGCTGGTCACCAAACTGCCTTATCAACGCAAAAAAGGCTTGCGCGAGCATGGTTTTGGTCAATTTGAAGGCCAACCGGAATATCTGAACCCGACGCCGCCCTATGGGGACTTTTTCGTGCCTTGGGGCGGGGAAAGCGATGCTCAGCTTGAAGCGCGCATCACCCAAACCATCGGTAACATCATGGCGGCGGCCACCGGATCAAACATTTTAGTGGTGTCGCATGCTGGGGCGTGTCACACATTTTTGCAGCATTATGCCCCTAATCAGTTGCATCAGCGCTTGCCAAATGCGGGGATTATCATCTTTGATTACGCGCAAGGGAACTTTAAGCTACGCCAGATTGTTGACCCGCAAAATGCCGAGGCGTGATTGTGACGTAAAGTTTTTTTACTTGTCAGCCCGCGTTGCGTTTACAAATGCGGGTTTTTCGCGTATGATATGAAAAGTATGCAATACGAATAACATAATTTAGTCGGAGGGATATCATGGCTGCAAATTGGGAAAAGAAGGGCGACACAGACGGCGTCCTGACTTTTGAAATCGCACAAGATAAGATCAAAGAAGGTCTGGACAAAGCGTTCAACCGCGTTAAGAAGAACCTGAACATTCCAGGTTTCCGGAAGGGCCACGTGTCTCGCACCGTGTTCGACCGCATGTATGGCGAAGCGGCATTGTACGAAGATGCCTTGAACATTGTTTTGCCAGACGCTTACGATGCTGCTATCGCTGAAGCCGGCATTAATGCCGTTGATCAGCCAAAAATCGACATCGACAGCATGGACGAAGGCAAGCCTTGGGTGATCAAGGCCACCGTCACCGTGGCGCCAGAAGTAACGCTGGGCGACTACAAGGGCATCACCGTTGACAAGCAGGACCGCACCATCAGCGATGCTGACGTTGATGCTGAACTGACCAAGAAGCAGGAAAGCCAAGCCGAACTGGTGCTCAAGGAAGACGGCGCCGCTGAAAAAGGCGACACGTTGACCATCGATTATGTCGGCACTGTTGACGGCAAGGAATTCGATGGCGGCTCCGCTAAGAACTACGCCTTGGAATTGGGCTCTAACTCCTTCATTCCTGGTTTTGAAGATCAACTGATTGGGGCCAAGGCGGGCGATGAAGTCACCGTTAAGGTTACCTTCCCAGAAGATTACCAAGCCAAGGATTTGGCTGGCAAGGATGCTGAATTCAAGACCACCGTTCACGAAATCAAGAGCAAGGAATTGCCTGCTTTGGACGACGATTTTGCCAAGGATCTGGACGACGAAGACGTTGAAACCCTGGAAGAACTGAAGCTGAAGATCAAGTCTGACTTGCAAGCCAAGAAGGACGAAGAAGCAGACGATGCCATTCAGGAACAGGCGATTGCGAAGGTCGTTGACAACGCCACGATTCCAGCTATTCCCCAAGCCATGATTGACACCGAAGTGGACAACCAGATGAACCAATACCTGGGTTCCATGCAGCAACAGGGCATCGATCCAAAGATGTACTACCAGCTGACTGGCACTTCCGAAGCCGACCTGAAGAAGCAATTTGCTTCTAACGCTGAAAGCCGCGTCAAGACTAACTTGGTCCTTGAAGCAGTCGTTAAAGCGGAAAAGATCGAACCAACCGAAGACCAAGTTAAGGGTGAAATCAAGCGCTTGGCTGGCGAATACAACATGGAAGAAAAGGCCGTTCGTCGTGCCTTGACCGATGACATGTTGAAGCATGATATCGGCGTTCAAGATGCCATCACCGTCATCACCGACTCAGTGAAGGAAGTTGCCCCAAAGGCAGCTGACAAAGCCGATGCCGATAAGGAAGACGCTGACAAGTAACCTTGGGCCTTGCAAGGGCACTCCTCCGCTTTAGGGGGGAGTGCTTTTTGCATCTTGGAGGCAATATGATACGAATCATGCGCTTATTTGTCCGCTTAGTCGGCGGCCCAGAAAAACGTGCGCTTTTGATGATGCTAAGCGGGGTCGCGCTATTCCTCCTAGCCCGCCGGCGTCAGTGGCGCCCAACCGCCCGCAAATTGCTGCTGACATTGGCCGCAGCAGTAGTGACAGCAGGAATACTGATTTTAGTCTTGGGATATTAGCGCTTCAGTCAGCTCGATATTTCACATGCGAAGGCTGCATAACAGGCTGAAATCGCCCGTCGAAAGGCTATGTCCTGGATTGGGGTACCCCAGAGTCAGCCAACTGGAGCAGGTATGGGCTCAGTGGTGAAATTGTTCTTAGCCAGTGGGCTGTGCTGGCTTAGAACAAGCTGCGACGTTGAGACAAGCAAAGCTTGGCTCAAAGCGCTGGCCACCACGTTCCAGCCCCTGGCTGCGGAGGTTAGCTGACTCGGCAGTGTAGTGCCCCTCCGCAGCATAGTCGCGCTGCGGTCGGCAACGTCCGAGCGATTAGCTACGCACCAAGCCTCACCATCAAAGAGCGATGGCAATGCTTGGCGCTAGGCTACTCGTCGGACTAAGCCCGCCGACCTCCGCGGCCTAGCTTTTGACAAACTCGGTTTTGTTGTGCTACGCTGTTGCGGTTTGACTAGGCATGGTGCCGCGGTTTTGGTATCATGAAGGTAACAAGAAGGGGTTGAAGATTAATGTTTGACAACGTTGAAACCACCGGTCCGGTGACCTGCTCATTTTGCGGGAAATCCCAAGATCAGGTGAAGAAAATCGTTGCTGGCCCTGGGGTTTATATTTGCAATGAATGTATCGACCTCTGCAAGGAAATCATCGACGAAGAATTCAAGGCTGACGCCGCTTCCAACATGTTGGAAGTACCAAAGCCAATCGACATTTTGAGCATTTTGAATGACTATGTCATCGGTCAAGATGCCGCTAAAAAAGCACTCGCCGTGGCGGTTTATAACCACTACAAGCGGGTTAACCAAATGGAAGTCGCTGACAAAGGCGACACTGAGCTACAAAAGTCCAACATCGCGTTGATCGGACCAACCGGGTCAGGGAAGACTTTCTTGGCCCAGAGTTTGGCGCGGATTTTGAATGTGCCATTTGCTATTGCCGATGCGACCACCTTGACTGAGGCGGGTTATGTCGGCGAAGACGTCGAGAACATTTTGCTCAAGCTGCTGCAAAACGCCGATTACGACGTGGAGCGGGCCGAAAAGGGCATTATCTACATCGACGAAATCGATAAGATCGCCAAGAAGTCTGAGAACGTCTCCATCACCCGCGATGTTTCTGGTGAAGGCGTGCAGCAAGCCTTGCTGAAGATTTTGGAAGGCACGATTGCCAACGTGCCACCGCAGGGCGGGCGTAAGCATCCGCAACAGGAATTCATCCAAATCGACACCACGAATATTTTGTTCATTGTTGGTGGGGCGTTTGACGGCATCGAAGGTATCGTCAAGAACCGCCTCGGTGAAAAGACCATTGGCTTCGGCAAGAATTCAGACAACACCGAAGTTGATGAGCAAAAGTCACTGATGCAGCAAATCGTGCCGGAAGATTTGATGAAGTTCGGGATCATCCCTGAATTTATCGGCCGGATTCCGATTATTGCGTCCCTTGAGAAGCTGACGGAAGACGATTTGGTGCGGATTTTGACCGAACCAAAGAACGCCTTGGTCAAGCAGTATCAAAAGCTGCTCTCGCTGGATGACACTAAGCTGGAATTCACCCAAGGCGCGCTTCACGCCATTGCCCATAAGGCGATTGTGCGCGACACTGGGGCCCGTGGTTTGCGGAGCATCATTGAAGCCGTGATGCAAGATATGATGTTCACGTTGCCAAGTGAACCAGATGTGGTTAAGGCCGTCGTGACCAAGGCGGCGGTTGAAGGCACTGGGAAGCCGGAGCTGATTAAAGCCGACGATCGTAAAGCCTCATAAGTTTGAAATAAGCTAGGCCAAGCTGATGATCAGCTTGGTCTTTTTTTATGCAATCAATTTTGTCCTGGGTTTGTTTACCGATGCTGGGGCCCCTTTTGCCAGCTGGTATGATACACTTAATGGCGAAAGATTTTAGGAGGTCACCATGAAAGTCAATAACGTGAGCCTGACCATCAGTGCGGTTAGTGCCAAGCAATACCCGGAAACAGGTTACCCCGAAATTGCCTTTGTCGGCCGCAGTAATGTCGGCAAATCGAGCTTGATCAATCGCCTGATCGATCGCAAAAGCATGGCCCGGACTTCGAGTGTCCCGGGCAAAACCCAGACCCTGAACTTCTACGACATTGAAGACCAATTGTATTTTGTCGATGTCCCTGGCTATGGCTTTGCTAAGGTATCCAAAGCGGCACGGGCGAAGTTTGCGGCTATGATTGAGGAATACTTAAGCACCCGGCAGCAGCTGCACGGCGCGGTGTTATTGGTCGATGCCCGACATTTGCCAAGTGCCGATGATGTGTCGATGTATCAGTATCTGAAGTATTTCAACATCGATGTATTGGTGATCGGCACTAAGGTCGACAAAACCAGCAAGGCACGGCGGCAAACCATCATGCGTGACATTAAAAAGACCTTGGATCTGAACCAAACCGATCAGCTGATTATGTTTTCCGCCGAAACTGGGGAAGGTAAAGACGCGGTCTGGGCCTGGTTAGAAGCGCAAGCAAATATTGGAGGCAATGATCATGGAATTGAATGAGTATCAGGAAAAGGCCAATAAGACCCTGGCCGGCAATGAGCATGTGCTGACCAACCTCGCCTTGGGGTTGGCTTCAGATGGCGGGCAAGTGGTCGATCGCATCAAGCGCTACACCTTCCAAGGGCAGGACCTCGATCAAGAACAGCTTAAAGCCGAGCTTGGCGATGTCCTTTGGTACTTATCCCAAATCGCCTTATGGGCTGATATTCCATTTGAGGAAGTCGCCAAAGCGAATCTGCAGACCTTAGCCAAGAAGTATCCCAATATCAAGCTATAAACTAGTCATAACGCAGCCAGCGGCCTGCCGATTTTCAGTCTGGCCGCTGGTTTTATCATGAGGCGCAAATGAATCCAATTCTATTAACTTTAATTCTATTACTGACTGGGGTGGCTGGTGGGCTAATCAGCTCCACCGCTGGCATGGCCTCGCTGGTCACGTATCCAGTGTTGCTGGCGTTAGGCGTGCCGCCAGTGTCGGCCAATGTTACTAACACGGCGGCGATGATTTTCACGGGAGTGGGTTCCGGGCTGGCGTCCACTCAAGAGCTCTCGGCGCATCGCAAATTGATGTGGCAGGTCGGCGTCTGGGCTGTGATCGGCGGCATCGTCGGCGCATTGATTTTGGCAGTGGCGCCGGCTTCCAGTTTTGAGAAAGTAGTGCCGTTTCTGATTGCCATTGCCGGGGTGCTGATGTTGTCATCGCTGCGTCAAAAGCCCGCGCCTGAGCAGGTCGGTCACACCGTTCGCGGCTGGCGTTTGGTTGGCCGTAATTTCCTAATTTTCTTGGTTGGGGTGTATATCGGCTACTTCGGGGCTTCGGCTGGCGTGATGATGGTCTCCATTTTGGCGGTGACCTTACCCGTCAGTTTTGCCGTCAGCAACGCGTTGAAAAACTTCGCGACGTTGCTGACCAATATCGTCTCGCTGGTGATTTACGCCTTCACCACCAAAGTCTACTGGTTGATGGTGATTCCGCTGGGGCTGGGGATGTTTGCCGGCGGCCTGCTGGGTCCGGTGGTGGTGCGCCATGTTTCTAATCGCCTAATCAGATTGTTGATTGGCATTGGTGCTTTCGCCTTGGCGGGATATTTCTTTTATACCGCGTATGTTCTGTGAATCAAAAATGCCGAGCGCGAGGCTCGGCATTTTTGATTCGTTCATTTCTTAGCGGCTTTTTTGGCCTTGGCGGCTTTCGCCTGGTCTTCTTGCTTTTTCGGATCATTGCCAGTGGCTTTTGCTTCATCAGGCACCGTGGCAAACTTATCAAACATTTCGCCCCAGTCGGTTTTGGTATTCACTTTTAAGCCCATAATGTTGTGCTCCTTCCGCCTTGCTTTTGGCGCTAGTATAGCACGCAGCGGCGACGGACGCCAAATGTTGAATAAAAATAGAATAGATATTGCATAAATACTAATTTGCGTGTATAGTAAACGACATGATAGTCAAGATGCCGGTAAAATTCGGCCGTGAAGGGAAGAATGGGTTATGAGCGTTGAACAACCATTGATTCAAGTGAACCATCTCGTTAAAAAGTTTGGCGATAACATTGTCTTGAATGACATTACCGAAACCATCAACAAAGGCGACGTCATTGTTGTCATTGGGGCGTCAGGCGGTGGGAAAAGTACCTTCCTGCGCAGTCTCAATTTGCTGAATCAGCCGACCTCTGGCCAGGTGCTGTTTGAAGGCACCGACTTGACCTCCCTGAGCGAAAAGCAGCTCGATGTGGTGCGGGAAAAAATGGGGATGGTGTTCCAGCAGTTCAACCTGTTCCCGAACATGACCGTCTTGGATAATATCAAGTTGGCCCCGATGAAAGTCAAGGCGCAAAGCGAGGCCGATGCCACGGCTAAAGCCAAGGCGCTACTGGCGCAAGTCGGCCTGGAAGATAAGGCCGATGCTTTCCCGACCAGCTTATCTGGGGGCCAAATGCAGCGGGTGGCCATTGCCCGCGCTTTGGCCATGGAACCGGATGTGATGCTGTTTGACGAACCGACCTCAGCCCTGGATCCAGAAATGGTGGGCGAAGTGCTGAAGGTCATGGAAGATCTAGCCAAGTCGGGCATGACCATGGTCATTGTGACCCACGAAATGGGCTTTGCCCGGGAAGTGGCCAATGAAGTGTGGTTCATGGATGACGGCATCATTGCCGAAAAAGGCAAGCCAGAAGCGATTTTCTCACATCCAGAGCATCCACGGACCCAAGACTTCCTCAGCAAAGTCTTGGCGCAATAATAAAAGATCCTGGCCGACATTGAAGTGCCCTACAATTGTTAGACAAGAAGTCTAACGATTGTGGGGCATTTCTTGTGACCAAATATAGTAACGAATTAAAGGCAAAAGTGGTTTCTGAATACTTGAAAGGCGGTATTGGTTACAGAGAGCTCAGCGTTCGATATGGTATTCCTTCGCGCGCTAATATTCGAACCTGGGTCAATCAAGCTAAGGCTCATGGTCTCGAATCTCTGAAAGTTAAGCATACAAAAGTTGAATACTCTCAAGCATTCAAGATTGCCGTGGTAGAGTATGTGCATACACATCAAGTAAGTCGTGCGCAAACTGCGGCTCATTTCGGTATCTCTCCCAGCCAGGTTAATTCTTGGTATCGCATCGTCAGAGATCAAGGCGTGGCTGGTTTGCGCTCTACTCACAAAGGGAGACCAGC
>NZ_BTTP01000015.1:0-70392 GCF_036246225.1 Lacticaseibacillus salsurivasis | reverse complement strand
TGCTGGTACTCTGGCTTGCGGATACCGATGCACTTTCGCTGGCACTCGTTGAAGCACTGGCACTAGCCGAAGCTGATGCGGAAGCACTTGCGGAGGCGCTAGCGGATTCGCTGGCTGGAATTGACTGCGAGTTCTTAATAGAGATGCTCTCAGACAAGCTGCCAATTGCGGAGGCGTCGGTTGATTCACTTGCGGAAGCACTAGCGATCGCAGAGCCGTCGGCACTGTTGGAGGAGCTTACAGACGCTGAACCGCTGGCACTGTTTGAAGCGCTAATTGAAGCACTTTGACTTGCGTCAGAGATTGATGCTGAAGTATCTGCACTTTCGGATGCACTTACTGATGCGGATGTGTCGGCACTTTCAGATGCGCTGACAGATGCTGAACCGCTGGCACTGTTTGAAGCGCTAATTGAAGCACTCTCGCTTGCGTCAGAGATTGATGCTGAAGTATCTGCACTTTCGGATGCACTTACTGATGCGGACGTGTCGGCACTTTCAGATGCGCTGACAGATGCTGAACCGCTGGCACTGTTTGAAGCGCTAATTGAAGCACTTTGACTTGCGTCAGAGATTGATGCTGAAGTATCTGCACTTTCGGATGCACTTACTGATGCGGATGTGTCGGCACTTTCAGATGCGCTGACAGATGCTGAACCGCTGGCACTGTTTGAAGCGCTAATTGAAGCACTCTCGCTTGCGTCAGAGATTGATGCTGAAGTATCTGCACTTTCGGATGCACTTACTGATGCGGATGTGTCGGCACTTTCAGATGCGCTGACAGATGCTGAACCGCTGGCACTGTTCGAGGCACTAATTGAAGCACTCTCACTTGCGTCAGAGATTGATGCTGAAGTATCTGCACTTTCGGATGCACTTACTGATGCTGAACCACTGGCACTGTTCGAAGCACTAATTGAAGCACTCTCGCTTGCGTCAGAAATCGAAGCACTCTGAGAAGCACTTACTGATGCACTGTCAGATGCTGAGGTTACAGCACTTTCAGAAGCTGAACCACTAGCACTGTTCGAGGCGCTAACTGAAGCACTTTGACTTGCGTCAGAGATCGAAGCACTCTGAGAAGCACTTACTGATGCACTGTCAGATGCAGAAGTTACAGCACTTTCGGAGGCTGAACCACTGGCACTGTTCGAAGCACTAATTGAAGCACTTTGACTTGCGTCAGAGATTGATGCGCTCTGAGAAGCACTTACTGATGCACTGTCAGATGCAGAAGTTACAGCACTTTCGGAGGCTGAACCGCTGGCACTGTCTGAAGCGCTAATTGAAGCACTTTGACTTGCGTCAGAGATCGAAGCACTCTGAGAAGCACTTACTGATGCACTGTCAGATGCAGAAGTTACAGCACTTTCGGAGGCTGAACCACTGGCACTGTTCGAAGCACTAATTGAAGCACTTTGACTTGCGTCAGAGATTGATGCGCTCTGAGAAGCACTTACTGATGCACTGTCAGATGCAGAAGTTACAGCACTTTCGGAGGCTGAACCGCTGGCACTGTCTGAAGCGCTAATTGAAGCACTTTGACTTGCGTCAGAGATCGAAGCACTCTGAGAAGCACTTACTGATGCGCTGTCAGATGCTGAGGTTACAGCACTTTCAGATGCTGAACCGCTGGCACTGTCTGAAGCGCTAATTGAAGCACTTTGACTTGCGTCAGAGATCGAAGCACTCTGAGAAGCACTTACTGATGCACTGTCAGATGCGGAAGTTACTGCACTTTCGGAAGCTGAACCGCTGGCACTGTTCGAAGCGCTAATTGATGCACTTTGACTTGCGTCAGAGATCGAAGCACTCTGAGAAGCACTTACTGATGCACTGTCAGATGCGGAAGTTACTGCACTTTCGGAGGCTGAACCGCTGGCACTGTCTGAAGCGCTAATTGAAGCACTTTGACTTGCGTCAGAGATCGAAGCACTCTGAGAAGCACTTACTGATGCACTGTCAGATGCGGAAGTTACTGCACTTTCGGAAGCTGAACCGCTGGCACTGTTCGAAGCGCTAATTGATGCACTTTGACTTGCGTCAGAGATCGAAGCACTTTGAGAAGCACTTACTGATGCACTGTCAGATGCGGAAGTTACTGCACTTTCGGAGGCTGAACCACTGGCACTGTCTGAAGCACTAATTGAAGCACTTTGACTTGCGTCAGAGATCGAAGCACTCTGAGAGGCACTTACTGATGCACTGTCAGATGCGGAAGTTACTGCACTTTCGGAGGCTGAACCACTGGCACTGTTCGAAGCGCTAATTGATGCACTTTGACTTGCGTCAGAGATTGAAGCGCTCTGAGAAGCACTTGCTGATGCACTGTCGGATGCTGAGGTGACAGCACTTTCAGATGCTGAACCGCTAGCACTGTCTGAAGCACTCTTGTTAGAGTTTGAGGTGTCTGCTGATTCAGAAGCACTCTCTGATGCACTAACCGAGGCACTGCCAGAAGCAGAGGTTACAGCACTTTCGGAGGCTGAACCGCTGGCACTGTTCGAAGCGCTAATTGATGCACTTTGACTTGCGTCAGAGATTGAAGCGCTCTGAGAAGCACTTACTGATGCACTGTCGGATGCTGAGGTGACAGCACTTTCGGAAGCTGAACCGCTGGCACTGTCAGATGCACTCTTGTTAGAGTTTGAGGTGTCTGCTGATTCAGAAGCACTCTCTGATGCACTAACCGAGGCACTGCCAGAAGCAGAGGTTACAGCACTTTCAGATGCTGAACCGCTGGCACTGTCAGATGCACTCTTGTTAGAGTTTGAAGTGTCTACTGATTCAGAAGCACTTTGAGAGGCACTAACCGAGGCACTGTCAGAAGCTGAGGTGACAGCACTTTCAGAGGCAGAACCGCTAGCACTGTCTGAAGCACTCTTGTTAGAGTTCGAGGTGTCTGCTGATTCAGAAGCACTCTGAGAGGCACTAACCGAGGCACTGTCGGATGCAGAAGTTACAGCACTTTCGGAAGCTGAACCACTAGCACTGTCAGATGCACTCTTGTTACTATTTGACGTTTTTACTGAATCAGAAGCGCTCTGTGATGCACTGACCGATGCGCTGCCAGATGCACTGTTGGATGCACTCTTATTGCTCTCTGAGGTCTTGGCAGAATCACTGGCACTGGCTGAAGCACTCTGTGAAGCTGAACCACTGGCACTGTTAGAGGCGCTAATGGAAGCACTGTCAGAATAACTCTGGATGACGCTTGCCGAGTAACTCTCAGAGAGACTTATTGAAGCCTCAGAGTATGAAGCAATTGACTCGGAGATTTCAGACAACTGAGAATCGATTTGTGAATTGATAATTGATCCCGAAATCGATGCCGACGAGGAAGCAGATGCAGAATAGCTTGCAGAGAGAATCGCCGACGTCTTAGCCGATTCGGAAGCAATTTCTGACTTGGTGATCGAGTTCAGCAGATCAATTTCACTCTTCTGAGCCGAATCCTTTGCGGAGTTAACCGCGCTAGTCGAAGCGCTGGCAGAAGCCGATGCGCTAATCGAAGCTGACGTCTTAGCCGAGTCCGAGGCCTTTGCACTATTGCTTGCACTTACGCTCGCACTAGTCTTAGCACTGTCGCTGGCAGAATAGCTAGCTGAGTAGCTGGCTGAGGACGAGACACTGGCAGAGTTCGATGCCTTAGAGCTGTTAGAAGCGCTTTGTGAGGCACTGATTGACGCTGAAGAAGATGCACTGGCTGAGCGCCAGAGACTAACGGATTGTGAAGTCTTCAGGCTAGTTGAAGCACTGGCTGAAGCACTTTGCGAGGCACTCAGTGAGGCCGTTTGATCGGACTCTGATGCCTTAGCACTGCCAAGCGCACTAGTGGAGGCACTTTGCGAAGCACTCACAGAGGCGGAGTTGCTTGCAGAGTTTGAAGCGCTTTGTGAAGCCGACTGACTGTTAGATTGACTAGCGGCTGGGCTCCAGGCTTTAACCACAACCAAACCGTTGGCCTGGCTGGTCTTGTGTGTTGTCGGATCAGTGTAGGTCACGACAACCAGCATGCTACCAGGCTTGGTATTATCCACCTTGCCATAAGATTCAGTAATAGTCAGATCGCCTGCCGCATATGCGGCATTGTTGTCGACGGCATTACCCTCGGAATCGGTAATCGTTGCAATATCTGTTAAGTCATCCTTGTAATTCTGACCAACGTAGATTGTTTCGGTACCGCCCTCAATCTTAGGCGTGTTGTCAGTGACAGTCAGGGTCATGGTGTTCGACTGCATAACAGTCGTGACAGCGTTCCCACTGGCATCCTGAGTCTTGACGGTCATCTTGACATAGTACTTGTTGCCATTATCACTAGCAGGCACATTATTGATTGTCAGTGTGGTGCCGGTCGCACCAGCAACAGCACTGCCATCAGCGTTGTACCACTGATAGGTAACAGTCGCGCCAGCGAGTGAACCCGTGCCTCGAAGCGGAATTGAGACATTGTCACCGGCAGTGACAGTCTGATCGCTTAAGCCACCACCGGCGGTGACCTCAACCGAGCCGCGAGCATCAACGGCACCAGTTTCAGCATTCGTTGCCGTCGCGGTTACTGTGTATGTTCCCGGCTGCGTAACGGTCAGATAGCCCGTGCTGGAGATGGTGGCACCACCGTCAACTGACCAAGTGATCTTATCGTTTGAGTTTGTTGGATTCAGCGTGTAGTCAATTTGCTCACCGGCAGAAGTGTTACTGCCAACGGTCCCGGTCGTTGAGACAACCGTGGTACCATTAGTCCCGCTGACCAACAAATAGTCGATTGGCGCTGTGACTGTAATACCAGTGGCCGCGATTGGCTTGTCAACGGTAACTACAGCTACTTCTGAGCCATAAGTCCCATCGTTAAAGCCCAAACTCATAAACATATTAGAGGCGGCGATGGCAGCATTAACACCAATTGCCAGTGCTGACGAGATCAGTCCGCTCCCGGTAGCCGCATAGGTATAAACAATCTGGTAAGCAATCTTATCTGACGAATTTTCTGGGACAGAAAAGACCCCAGTCGAGTTGCTCAAGCCGGTATCTTTCCAACCGCTACCATCATTAGAGTACAGCTCGTAGGTCGGGGCAAAATGAACCGTTCCCAGCGTAAGCGCACTGATTGTGGCACTTGACAAGAAATTGTTAAATGCTTCAGAGACCGCGGTTGAGACCGTCCCAATCAAAAGTGCATTTTGACCAATGGCCACGTTTTGACTGGTTGGCTCTTGGCTCCAGCCGGTACTGATCTGAATCCCTAGGATGCTGACCCCGGCACCAGTCTTGGTGGTGTAGCCGTCCATCGCTTCGGAAACCGCAGCGGTGGCAGCGATACCTTCAACAGTTGGTACCTTGCCAGTAACTTGGCCAATAGCCGTAGCCAAGTTTTTCCCATCTTGTATACTGCTTACTGCGGTGGCGCCGTTCAAAATTAGGACACTAACTTTGCCGTCCCGACTCGTGATTTGCGCACCAGCGGTAAGAATGACCGTTGTGTTAACAGCGTTGGCTGAAACGTAACGGGCAATGTTAGCTAATACAGGTGCAGTCAAAGAAGCGTCATCAGTAACATTGATGGTTAACTGGCCATCTTTGACTGATGCAGTATCTTTTGCACCCAAACCAAGCTGCGTGCCCAAGGTTTGAGTGGTAGCCGCAGTGGTTGCGGCTTTGACGGCAACGGAACTAGCGCTCGTTGCAGAAGTGGAGGTCGCAGTAGACGTTGAGGAGGAAGTTGATGACTGAGTTGATGATGATTCTGACTCAGTCGTTGATCCTGACTGCGAAGCACTTTCTGAAACTAGAGCTGATTCGGATGCCGATTGCGAAATGCTGACCGAGGTGCTCGTCGAAGCTTCGATGGAAGCCGAAGCATCCGTCGAGGTCGTCTGAGATCCGGTCTGTGAGGATACTGGAATCGTGGCCGTATCCTGAGTGGCCAAAGTGTCTTGCTGATCAACCGTCTTAGCGACAGTTGGTGTGGTGGTATCCGCATTAACCGCGTGCGGTGCAATCAGTAAACCACCCAGTAAACCACTTAAAGTTGCTGTCCCAGCAACAAGCCATCTTTTACCGTCCTTAAACATCTTAAAACGTACTTTACTATTGTTCCTAAAAATATCTCCGGAACTGCCAGTCTTTTTTCCCAACGGCATTACCTCCATATTGCAATATAACGTCTATTATTTATTGTAATCAGGGTGGCTTATATTTTTAGTTCAATAACTGAAAAATGGGTTTTATAATATGGATTAGCCATTTTATCCCTTGGTTGTACAACGCCCATGCACAATAAAAAAACAGGTCTCCAAAAACGCGACCTGTCTTGTGAAATTTAATTTGTAATTTAATTAACTTTTTTGAATTTATTTTTGAATTATTTGAGAAGCTTTAATTTGTCACTTGGCAGGTCTGTTTTCTGTAATTCCTGATAAGCGATGACCGGCACTTGGACCTCTTGGACCGTCTTGATGTCATTTTTGAGAATGGCCTGCAAGTTGCCCCGAACTTCGTGATGCTCATCGAATGGATCTTCGGCCATTGCCAGGATGTTGTGAGAGTTGGTTTGGCCCAGGGCATCCAGTTCAATCCCCATGTAGCTGATCGTTACCGTGTCATTCGGCTTAACGATGTTCGGCATTTCCGCGGTCACGAATTCACGCACACTGTTGTACTTGGCAGTGACTTCACGGGTCACGGGGTTTTCGATGGTAACAAAGTTGATGACGCCTTCGTACAAGTAATAACGCAGCACAGGCCGCTCTTGCATGTCGAGAAAGTCGATTTCCTGCATCTCGTTGTTGTAGTAGTAGATGTTGGTGTAATGCGACCCATCTGTGGCGTACTCCTCAATGTAGTCCAAGGTGCCATCAGGATTGAGATACCGCACATCCTGAACGGCGCGGCGAGTATTCGGGTACAGCGACACGTTGGCAATTTTATCGCCGTCATACAGGACATTGAGATTGCCGTCTTCGTTCATCTCTATTTTGGCTCCGGTTGGGACAGGAATGCGGTCGAAGAACATGTAGTCGTCCTTCTTGTAGGTACGGTTGCAGACCCGATCGATGAGGCTGACCCCTTTGAGCCCGGCTTGGTTCAAGATGCCAGCAAAATTAGGCATGGCAGCCAACACAATAATCCGTTCATGATTTTTTTTGGCGCGGGCCACAACCTGATCCCAGGCCTCGGTCCCTGGCGTGATGGTATTTAGTAATTCATACTTCATTAGCGCAGACCCTCCATTAACTTCTGCCACTTACCGGCAATCACATGGTCTTGGAACTGATCCAACGAGGCAGTGGTGTTTGCCACCAGCTTGCCGTAGTTCGCGGCCTGCAGGCGCTTGAAGCCTTCATGCAGCGTGTCGACATCATAGTCCATGTCATCGCGCTTGAAATCAGCTAAGAAACCATTTTCGCCATCATGCACCAGTTCGGTGGCGCCGAAGCGGGCCCGGTAAGTGACGATTGGTAGCGAAGCGTTCAAGGCTTCAATATAGGTCAAGCCAAAGCCTTCAGAGAACGAAGCGGACACGAAGATGTCATATTGAGGATAGATTTCAGCCAAGTTGTCAGACAGGCCCTTCAGCTTGATGTAATCGCCAGAGTTGGTTTCTTTAATGGCATCTTCCAGCTTCTTTTGTTCTTCGCCGCGCCCGTAGATATCGAATTCGACGTTGACGCCGTCTTCATCATGCCACTTGGCCACCGCTTTAATGGCCAAATCCACATGTTTTTCAGCCGCCAGCCGCGATGCGGTAATGACGCGAATCGGGTCCTGCATCTTGGCGCGCTCACGCGGCTTGATGCCATCACGCACCCCACCAACGGGAATCGCCACCACTTTGTCGGCGACATCCGGAAAATCGACGAGGATATCTTGGCGCTGCAATTCGGTGGCCACCACAATCCGATCACTGCTTTGAATGTGGTCGAACATGTACTGATAATGGTTGTTCCACAGTGGATAGCGCTTGTCGTTGCGATCGCCCAAGGTATCGGCGTGAACCACGTAAACCAGTTTCGCGTCAGGAATCGGCTGATTCATCAAGGCTTCATCCACTTCTTCCCCGCGATCAATCAGGAAGGTCGAAGGCGCCCCGTACAGGTCATTCAGCCGGTTGAAGAAGAACCGGTACATCAGCACCCGATTGGGGAAGAACAAGTGCTTACCATTGTAATCGAAAATGTGAATGTTGCGCACCAAGCGATTGCGATGCGGATCATCAACATATTCATACATGATGGCACGTTTGCCCGTGGCTTCATTGAAAATTTCAGTGCGCCCAGCAGAAACCATCAGGAGCTTGTTTTCTGGTTTATGAATGTCAGGATACTTCACCAGATGGTTGACGACGCGCAGCCCGGAGTCGAGCACTTCTTCTGACTTGCGGTGCGTGTCGGTGCCATCAATCACGATGTCCGCTTTTTTGGCGGTGATACGCTGCTTCAAACCGGCCAGCGCATAGTCATCCCCCAGGGTGAAGAACTCCCAGATGTTAATGACCTGATCGTCCCGCAGTTCCCAGCGGTCCATCGCCTTGTGCAGCTCTGGAATCAAATCCAGAAAAATATAGCGGTACGGCAACTTTGCCTGATCAAACCGCTTTGCCCGGTAAAATTGAGCGTGTTCTACGCCGGAATTACCCATCCCCATTGCATCGTTAACAAAGAAATTCATTTATATGCCACCTTTTTCCGTACTTAGCCATTATCGGAGTTATTTGTTCGCCAGATCGGCTTGGAGCTGATGCAGCCAGCTCGCTGATTGCGCCGTGCCGCGACCGCTGGTGCGAATGCTAGCGCGACTGACGCGTGCTGGCCCATAGTGAGCCACAATCGGTTTCACTAGCGCCTGCAGGGTCGATTGACCCAGTTCAGGTGTCGCCAGCTCAGTCGGACTCAGCTTTAAATACACCTGATGTCGCGCCTGCGGCATGGGCAGCGCCTCAACGCCGACGCGCTGGCGCATCAAGACGATATCAAGTATACCGTCTTGATTGGATTTATCGCAGTCAATATTTGTAATTCTGTCTGTCCTGGGCCAGCCGACCCGGGCGTTTTTTAACACTTCTGCGGGCCCAATCATTAGCGAACGGAAGGTTAAATGTTCATTATTTAACGTAATTAAACTGAGCTGATAAGTCGCCGTTTGCGCCGGCAGCGTAAACTGGCCGTGCAACGCATCATGCAGATCATCGCCGATGCGTTGGCCCTGCCGATCATAATAATCGATGGCCAGTCCCACCGAGTTGGCCGGCGTTTGCTCCGCATCAATGAAAAATTGATACGTGGTGCCGGGAATGAGCAGTGGCAGTGGCACTGCCGGCGTGGCCTGCTGCTGCCACTGGCTGTCGTGCCAGGCGTGAATAATGCGGCTCGGCGACAGCAAGGGGTTGCGGTATTGCACCACTCGCTGGGGCTGGTAATCAATCAAGGAACCATAGTCGAAGGTTTCGCCAGTGCCAGGTTCCCAGAATAAACTGTACAGAGCTGTCATTAGCTTCCTCCTTCCAGTTCAGGACGGTCAAACTCATGGGCTAAGAAATGCCGCAGTTGCAACGTATACCAAGCCACGATGGCCGGCGTGTCGTCGTTATGGCGGCCGCTGATGCCTTTATACAGGAAATGGCCGTCAGGAAAGCGTTCTTTGATACGATCATAGACATTCTTGAAGGCCCCGGTGTCAAAACCATCCTCGCGCATATAGGCAATGGCAAAAGTGGTTTGGCTGAAATCGGCATGGTCGAATTGTTGCCACAGCCGCTGATTTAAGTGCTCACTGCTAGCGGTGCTTAAGTCGCCTTCATAGTATAGTTGCACATCGAAGCTGGCCTCAAAATCGCCAGGGCGCAGAATTTTCCCCGCTTTGGCAATGGCGCCGAGGTTGGTCAGCGGCTTACCGGCGAAAATCGCCCGCGGCGGCAACTGGGCGCCGTAGTAAAAGGCCGCGTAGGTGCCCATTGACATGCCGCCCATGGTTAACTGATCCGGGGTGAAATGCAGCCGCTTCAGGGTTTGTTTGATCAAATCCAGCACGGCTTGTTCAAAGGCGGGACTGCCGATATAAAAGCCGCCCCCCCATTAACCGGGTATCGGTAATCAGCAAATGTGGTGCGCCCAGCCTACTCATCATCCCGCGCCCTTCAAAGCCATCATCCCCGCGGAACCCCGAGAAGAAGACATTCAACGGCGGCTTCAAGTCGCCGGCATCGAAATAGGCAATGATGCCGCCATAACCACTGGCCGGATCAAGCAGCCGTACCGAGTTCAGTAGCACTTCGCCATACCGCCCGCGGGACCGACGCACATGGAATTTACCCAGTTTGACTTCACCAGTACCGCGAATGTAGAAACTCACGTTAAACCCCGTGGGTGCCTCAGCAAGCAAGTGATAGCCTTCATGGAGTTGGTCACCGGTGAGCTTAATGCGCTGGGTCGGCGCCCCTTCCGCCAGCAGGTCAATGGCCATCATCAGCTCGGCTTGCCCGGGCTGCTCGACATATTCCAAAGTGAGATGGTCATCAAAATTGGCGGGCACATACTGCGGATTCGGCAGCGCCGCCACCCGCACCCAATCAGGACTGGCGGCCGTGAAGACGCGATACGCCCCGCCTTCTTGCCGTAGCGGACCGCGATAAGTCGGATCGAGCCGCAAGAACTGCGGTCCCATCCCGAAAGTGTGTTGGCCATCGAAAAAGTCAACATTGAGATCATGGGCCAAGCCTTTGACGTCAGTGAAGTCGAAGAAAAACACGTTCTTCAGGTTCAAAATCTCCAGTGCCGCATCAGACAGGGCCACATGCACATCACAGATGATTTGATTGGCCGGCAGCGCCCGCAACCGCTCAGGCTGATCGAGCCAAGGTGAGGTCGAATCGAGCAAAATAATCGCCCGGAAATACCGCGGGTTGAATTGCCCATTGGCCAAAAACAGCGGTTGGTCTGCCACTGGCTGCCCAGTTTCATCCGGCAACCAATCATATTCAAAATCATCACTTAACGCGTCCCATAGCGGCAGCGAACGGGCTGCCACATGTAAAACGTTGATGGTTGCCATTTAAATCACCTTTTTCCACTCGTTCATAATGTGGGTTGCCGTGTTGGCCTCTAGCAAAGCCGCATTGCCCACTTGCGCTGTATTCCAGTGATGCAGTGTATCCAAGAAATAACTCAGCCCCGGCACGATTTGATCCGGTGTGGCCACCACAAGGCCAGTTTGATGGTCCTCGATAAAGTCGTTGGCGCGCCGCACCAGTTGCGGAATGGCATTGCTGATGGCCAGCATTTGCAAGCGCAGGTTCGTCAGCTTGCTGGTATCCAAGTACACACGCGCTGAACTCATCGCAGCTTCTTGAGCTTCCGGCGGCAGCGGTGGGTTCATCACCACGCGCTGCTGCAAGTTGTAGGCCGCACTGGCCGTCCCCCAACCGGCACTTTCCCGCAGACTTTTGCCCGCTTTGCGCTCAGCCGGGGTCAGCTCATTGGCTTGCTTTTTCTTGAGGTAGGCCATCACGTTTTGATAATCCTCAGACTGCAAATCCACCCCAAGCTTGGTTTCGAGCCAATGCGCCACCACGCGCTGGCCGGTTTCCACCTGGGCGTCGTCGGCGGCTTCAATCATGACGGTTCTGGCCCGGTGCTTCTGCAGCATGGTCAGCATCTGCTCTAAGGTCTGGCGGAACTCGGCTTCATCGGCATCACCGACAAACCAGTAAGTCATCATCGTTGGTACTTCGTTACTATGCCCGAGGCTCAACGTCGTCGGATAAGGCAAAATGGCCCGGGTTTGGTCCTGCCAGTCAGTGGTGTTTTGGAACTGCTGCAAAAACAGCCGCCGGTCTTCTTGCGTTGGCAGCACCACCTGGTCGGCGGCTTGAACGCTGAGGCGATCCACCACTTTCAGCGCGGTGTTCGCAGCGGCGAGAAAAATCACCTGCGGAAACAGCGTCAGCTGCCGGCGCAACGCCAGATTAGCTGGTGTCATCGTCGCCACCAGCGTCGGCTGGCGCCCAGCGGCCATCACCCAGCGATCCATCACTTCCGCCAGCACCGCGCTACGGTCCGGATAGTGGCTGAAGGCGAAGCGATTCGCGACTGGCGGTGCCATGGTCACAGCGCCTTGACGGTCTTCGGTCATCACGAGCTGATCTTGATCATCGAACCACTCACGCTTAACCAGCCCATTGCCTTTTTCACGATAATCGACATACAAGCGATTGCCGCGGTCATCGTATTGTGCCACTCTGCGCGCGCCGCTGGGCTCATAGTCCGTGATTTGCCAGACAAACCCTAGCGGATGCAGCGAGACAGTTTTGGCCAGGCGCTCACCCTCAAAGTAATTCACATTCGGCCAGGCATACACTGGAAGCAAATCTGCTGGTAGCGGCACTTCGGCCAGCTGCAGCGGCGTCCCGATTGGCTCGTGGATGCCTAGCAACTCGTCATATAAGCGCACCAGCGGCACGGTATCCAAGCCCACTTGGTGCAGCATGAACTGCAGATCCGGCGCGGCTTTTGCCGTCATCAGGGTAAAGGACTGCTGATTAGCTTTGAACACTTGCGCCAGCTCCACCACCCGATTGAGGTCCGGATGCGCATCCGCAGCGTTTAAATCAACCAATAATGTCAGCATACTGAACCTCCTTAGGGTTATTCATCGAAGAGTTGGTACTGGTTTTTGAGCCGCAGGGCCTGGAACTGCTGGACCACCGTCGAAATAATGGTGATCATGATAAACAAATTCCCAATCAGCAAGGTGTAATTGGAAACGCCTTTGACGTAGAGACCAATGACCAGTGGGATCAAGGCAATGACAAAGATGATGCTGTTGCCAATCACCGTCAGCCACAGGAAGTGATGAGTCAAAAAGGCTTCCGTGTCATCGCCAGGCATCACGCCGGCAATGTAGTCGCCGCTTTCCTTCAAGGTTTTGGCTTGCTTGCTGGGCTGGAAGTTCACGAAACCGAACACGAAGCCTAGTAGCACCAAAATCACCCCATACGTGATAATGCCGCGCCAGTTCAGGTAATCGGTCCAGGCGAGAATGGCTTGACCAACCTTGGAAAAACGCAGGTTGGTGGCTTGCACCACCGTTTGCGGAATGGTAAAGACCATAGTCGAAAACATGAACGGCATCGAACCCGCCGTCAAAAACGGCAATGGTAAGTAAGGTTTAGAGAAGGCACTTTCGAGCATTGGCTTTTGCAGTTCAAACCGGATTTCGCCGTAGTTCAAGGGCACAGCCACCAGCAGCACAATCACGCCCACGACGCAGGCCGTGGCAATGTGCACCGGCGTCAGCGGATAAGGTGAGTGGCCCCACCCGTTTTGGAGCATATTCGGAATGTTCAAAATCAGCCCGGGTAAAATCAGCATCACTGTGCTGCCAATACCATGATCGGCGTTATACAGCGCCAGATAGACCACTAGCATCGCCCCAGCGGTCAGAATGAGCAGCGCCACCAGGAAGGAAAAATCATAGCTGCCACCTGGCAGATACAAAGGCGTCAGCGCCGAGCGACTCAGCCACAGCATTTCAAAGCCTTGCACCAAAGCTAATACCGCGGTGATGCCGTTTTGAATGAAGCCGGCGGTGCGCATGGACAGCTTATCCACAGCGGGAATGCCCAAGGAAGACAACGCCTGCCATAAAATCAGCGCCGTCATGTAGGGGCCAAGGCCCAGCGACATCAAAGTCGGCGCGCCCAGCGCGCCACCAGTGGCGTAGCTAAAGACCTTCAGAAACTGGAATTTGGCCAAAGCATCAGATGCGGCTGTCAAATCGTAGCCCGGAATCGGAATTTGCTGACCCAGGGCCAAAATGGCCACCAGCAGCATCGTGGTGAGGCAGCGCTTCAGTAAATCATGATTGGTTTTCATTGCTGCCTCCTTAAGGGAAATTAACCTTCACGGTACCATCGGCTTTCGCCACGAGCTCCGAGCACAGCAGATTGGCCAGCACGCCTTGATACAAAGCACGCTTCATCACCTTAAAACTGCGCCGGCTTTCTTTTTGATACTCATACATGGGATTGCTACCTTGCGTGCTGCGATTCATGGTGACACTTTGGAGGGTCTGCAAGTTGTCCACTTGCTCAATCCACTCCCAGTCGATGGCCTTTAGCAACGCCAGCCGTTCAAAATAGGCCCATTGATCCTCGGCGGGCAACTTTTCATGCACCACGGCGAGCCGCTCCATGATTAAGTCGGTCAAGTAATCAACGTCGGCGGCGAGCTTTGGTTCTTCACGCACCGGGGCGGGATTGTAATCGCGGTCAACATGCTGATAAACAAAATCCAAAAACGCCGCCACATCCGGCTGGCGATGATCTTCAACAAAGTCTTGCGCTGCCTGTTTAACGGCAAACTCGACTTTGCCTTGCACATCCTCACCGGCAATGATGGCATCACGTTGCTCGTAGATTTTATCGCGCTGCACCCGGAACACTTCACCATACTGCAAGGTGGAAAACCGCTCGGAACGCTCCCCCGCTGCGATGACGCGCTGGGCATTGTCAATCACATGGCGGAAGCGGCCATGGTTACTCAACCGTTGTTTTTCAGCTGTGGCATGCTTTTCGGTCCACTTGCGCACATGCCGCGGCGCGTTTTGCAAGACAATGCGGTCCTCCAGCGAGGCATAAAACAAGCTCTCACCGGGATCGCCTTGGCGGCCGGCGCGGCCGCGGAGTTGGTTGTCCACCCGCGGATTATCCATCCGCTCGGTGCCCAGCACCAGCAGCCCACCTTGCGCCTTGACGCCATCACCGAGGTGAATATCGGTGCCACGGCCGGCCATGGAAGTCGCAACGGTGACCGCGCCTGGCCGCCCAGCTTCGGCGACAATGTTCGCTTCCTTAGCAGCGGAGCGGGCATTCAACAGGCTGTGCGGGATGCCTTCGCGCAAAAGCAACCGCGAATACAGGTTGGACAGGGCCAAAGAGCCGGTTTCAATCAGCACTGGCCGCTTGTCCGCATAGGCTTGGCGAATCACCTTGAGTGAGGCCAACAATTTGGCTTCATTGCTGATGAACAGCCGGTCCGGCCGATCCTTACGAATATTCGGCTTGTGCGTCGGCACCTTAAAAACAGCCAAGTGATAAATTTCCATGAACTCTGATGCATCCGTGGCGGCAGTCCCGGTCATGCCCGCCAGCTGATGGAACATGCGAAATAAGTTCTGGAACGTGACCTGCGCCATTGCCCGCATTTCCTGGGTAATATTGACGCCTTCTTTGGCCTCCAGCGCCTGGTGCATCCCCGCTTCCAGCTTCATCCCGGTCAGTTCGCGGCCATTGGTAATGTCGATCAACGACACCTCGCCATGCGCGACGATGTAATCACGGTCTGGCTTCAGCAGGTAATTCGCCCGTAAGGCCAGCACCAGATGGCGGTACAAATCGGTCCAATCTTTGCTGAGTAAATCGTCCACGCCAAAATACGCCTGCATCCGTTTAATCCCGGCCGGGGTGAACCAGACCTGCTTTTCGTCTTCACTGCGTTCAAAGTCTTCGTCTTCCACCAGCATTTTGATCAGCCGGTCCGAAGACACGTAAAAATTCGATTGCGGCCGCGGCGCGCCAGAAATAATCAGCGGCGTCGAGGCCGAATCGAGCAGCACGGCATCCGCTTCATCCAGCAAGGCAAAATTGAAGCCTTGCATGTAGCGGTCATCAGCGGTCGAAGCCAGCTTGTCGGTGAGATAGTCGAAGCCCAAAGCGCTGTTAGTGGTGTACACAATATCCGCGCTGTACACCTGATGGCGATCGAGTTCTTCCTCATCACTGCCTTCTTCTGCCACCCCAGGCATCACGGTCAGACCCAGCCACTGGTAAACAACACCCATTTCTTTGGCATCACGGTTGGCCAAGTATTCATTGGCGGTGATCAAGAAGTTGCCCGGCCCGGTCAGACCATGCAGGTACATGGGCATGATGGCGGTCAGCGTTTTGCCTTCACCGGTTTTCATTTCGATAATGTTGCGGTCTTCCATGGCCACCGCGCCCAAAATCTGAACGTCATACGGCACCATGCCCAGCACCCGCCGCGCCGCCTCACAGACTGTCGCATAGGCTTCCACTAGCAGCTTATCTAGCGGCTTGCCTTGGGCGAGCTGTTCACGCAATTCTGCGGTCTTCGCCTTCAGCTGCTCATCGCCGAGCGCCTGATACTGCTTGATCAAGGCTTGGATTTGCCGGGTTTGCCGGATGTATTTATGTCTACGCAGGGAAAAATTCATCTCGGGATCATCGTTCCTTTGGCTTCAGTGAGTTCACGTTGCAGTTTCACGCCGGCATCCATATAATGTGGGTATGAAAACAGAGAAAAAAAAGATTAACCAAGCCGATAGCTTGCTCGACCAAGACATCGAAGGCCGATTCGCCAAAGAAAAAAATGAAATCGTCAAACCTACCAAGAAAAAGCCTGGGGGTAAAGGTTCACAAATTTTCATGGCGTTTCTGTTGGCCGGATTGATGCTGATTGGCATCTTGGTGCCGCTTTTGACCATGTTTTAAGCGGCAGGGGCTCATTTTTCAGAAAAAATGTTATTTAAAGTATAGCACAGGCCAATTATTTCCACGCTCATATATGACAACTCTCGTTTCGAAAAATGGTACACATAGGGAACAATTTTGACGACCGGCTCGACTTGGGGTCGCCTGTTGCCTCTAGTGAACCAAAAGCAGCAGGCGAAAAGCAAGCCTGGCGCCCTAGCTGGCAGTGAACAATAAGCCGCTGCCAGGGCCACAATTAAGCGGCTTCATTCCTTAACTACTGGGAATGAAGCCGCTTCTTTTTGTCGTTGATGATGGTGGCAGTTATTGAAAGCAGGCAAAGTGGCGCCTTAAGTGCCACTTATTCACTGGTAATATCATGCGCCGCTAACACGGCTTTTAAGGCGGCTAACTGGGTGTGGCGGCCAGCGCGAATCAAGGCGGACAGCGCTTTAACCTGGTCAACCAGCGGGCCATAAGTGGCCTCGGTTTGCGCGGCCATCACATCAGGGAGCTGGGTCAGGTGATCAACCACCAGCCCGACCTGATTTTGCTCGATGTAGGCCCCAATCGCGCTTTCGCGGTTGGCAATCACCGGCAAGCCCAGCGCCAAGTACAGGCTGAATTTATGCGCCTGGTTGATGCGCGCATAGGCGGCGTAGTGGCCCTGATCATCTTCATCCCAAATCAAGCCAAAGCCGTTCGTCAACGTTAAGCCCAACTCTGCCTGCGACATGGTGCCGCGGTAGGTGACCCCAGGGCCAAGCGGATAACTTAAGTTGGTTTGACCATTTTCCGAGCCATACACCTGGACATCTAGGCTAGCTGGCACATGCCGCAGAAAACCACTCTTCCACTTCATCAAGTTGCCAGCATAATGCAAGGTGCGGCTGAAGCTTGGCTGGTGGTACGTCATCGGCTCCACGTACCCCCATGGGCCACTGATAATAATCGGGCGCTTCACCCCGTCCGCCTTAATCGCAGCCGCCATGGGGGTGGTTGAAACCATCACGACATCAAAACTATTGAGATAATCTAGCCATTCCACTTTCGGGTACAGCTCCGGATAGCGCAGATACTCGACATCATGAACAAACGCCACGATTTTCGCGTGGCGCTGGTGCACGGCCTCAATGATGTACTTTTCAATCGTGATATCCGCATAGGTCGGGGTCTGATAGATGACCACCTCGCCGGCTTGCACCGGCCCCAGCATTCCCTCAATGCGCCCGGCCCAGTCGCCGTCGCCTTCAAATTTGATGAAGCGGTTGTACCAAAGCGGCTGAAAACCGATTTGCTGAAGATAATGGGCCACGTCTTCTTTCGGCTTAACCACCGCTTGATCGGACGCCGCCTGAAGCGGACTGATAATGTAATTCATGTTGACCTCCTAGGACAAAGGGAACGCCGTCTGCCAGTGCGGCAGGCGGCGTGGGAATCGGTTGCTGACGGCTTAGTATTCAGAAATACCATTCACCGCCATGATGGCCTTAAGCGCCGCCAGCTGGAGATGGCGCCCGGAGCGAATCAAAGCTTCCACTGGTTTGACCGCCGCCAGTAGTTGATTGTACTGGTCTTCATCCATCGCCGCCATCACAGGCACCAAGGCTTCCATATCATCCACCACAATGCCGACGTGATTAGCCGCCACAAAATTGCCCACCTGGCTGCCTTTTTTGGCAATCACTGGCAGGCCCAGTGACAAGTACAAGCTCAGCTTATGCGGCATGTTGATCAAAGCGTAGTCGTTGTAGTGATGGGTCGAATTCTCGTCCCAAACCAACCCAAAACCGTTGTCCAAGGCCAGGGCCAAAGCTTCTTGCGAGTATGAGCCCATGCGCTCCACGGAATCGGCGATGCTATAGCCTAAATCACTGTTGCCATCGCTAGAGCCGTACAACTTGACCTGCAGCTCGGCAGGGATGTTGGCCATGAAGCCGCCCTTCCATTCCACCAGGTTACCGGCATAGTGAATCGTCTTGGAAAAATGCGGCTGGCGCGAGCCGATGGGTTGAATGTAGCCCCAAGGACCAGTCACGACAATGGGCAGGTTCACCCCACTGGCCAACACTTGGCGCTTTTCTTCTGGGGTATTCACCAGCAAGGCGTCGTAGGAGCCGAGGTATTCGACCCAGGTCTTGCGGTCGTAGCTCTTGGGATAACGCAGGTACTCCGCGTCGTGCACTAAGGCAATCACCTTCCCGCCGCGATCATGCGTGCCATGCACGAAGGCATCTTCCACGGTCAGCGGTGCATACCCTGGTACTTGCGGGATGACAATATCGCCGGCTTGCACTGGCGCTAAAATCCCGCCTTTGATTTCAGTTTCCCAATGGTCTTCATTATTGATATAGCGGGAATAGCGCAAAGGCAAAAAACCGATGTTACTAAGAAAAACGGCGGTGTCTTCTTTGGGTTTGATCACCGCTTGGTCGGTGGGGCCTTGAATTGGTGTCACAGTATAAAGCATATTTACTCTCCTCGATGTGGGCAACGACCATTAATAATGGTTCAACCCTCTGCGCTTGGTTTCTGTTGTGAAAAATTCCCGAGTTTGGCTGAAGTACTGCCAAAAAGCGGCTTCGAATTCATCCATCACCGCCAAATGACCCCACGGCCGGTAGCCATAAAGATTGCTCAGGAAATGGCGAATCACCACGTGCTGGCGCTCTGCGGTCATGTCAGCGGCCACTGCCGGATCGGTTTGCTCCGCCCAGTGAGTCAACCAGTCGTCGTCTTTTTGGAAGTTGTACCGAAACGGGAGCAAGGTCACCTTGCCTGCCGTCAGCATATTCAGTAGCGTCTGATCCGGATATTGGTAATTCGCCTGATCCGCCCGCTCAACCAGCATCTCTGGTTTGAACAGCTCGTTATACAGCGCCACATTGATGACCAACACCCCGGAGTTGAAGTACGCCTTCATGCTCGAAAAATCCGGTAAGACATTTTGGTCAACTGGCGGGTTTAACGTGTAATAGTAGAAATCTGGCACTGCCGCCATCACGTTGCCCGGCCGATTCAGGCTGAACAGTGGCGCAATATCGGCCATGATGATGGTGTCGTTATCAATCATCAAAAGCTGTTCGTAATTGGGGAAATACGCCGGCACGAACAGCCGCCACAAGGTCACCTGCCCAAAGCGGGCATTATCGTAGTGCTTGAGTTCAGAGGTGATGGGTGGCTTTTGCCAGACAAACAAATGTACTTGCGGTTTCTGGTAGAAGTCTGGCAGCTCACGCAGTAGCGCGACATCGGCATCCAACTCGCCTTCTGTGACCACCAAGATATCAAGCGCGTCTTCGCTTTGATAATGGTCAATCAAAGAAGCAATCGAAGTGGCACAAAGTAAAATGTGCGGGCCACTGACCGTATACACCACTGCATTTTTTGCCATAAACAAACTCCCTCCGAGCACCGTTTTCATCGCCATTGCGTCAAGGCGCAACGCCGGTCAATTCTGATTTCAGTCTGCGCCGATGGTCACCAACAAGCCGCATTGGCTTGGCCGGCCCATTCAGCGTTCAGTTCCTTGTGATAGGAATCCTAGTTAACCATAACATTCCCGGTCTTGTCGGAACAGTCAATTTTTGCAAGATTCCTTTGCCGGATAGCATTGATCACGTCGGCTTGGGGCATACCATAACGTCAGCCGGTCGTTGCGCCGGCCACTAACCTCAGTCTAGGCCGACGCGGCTACCACCGTCAATCACCGGTACCTGCACCTGCGTTTACAAAGGCCAAATTTCGCCGTCAAGGCTTTTGCCAGCCGATTTTCATTTTGAGGTCGACATTGCTTGCGGTTTTTCACGCCTCGCGGGTTCCTTCCCCTGCGGCTTTATGCTAAACTGAGAAAGTCTGAGAGTGTATCATTATTTTCTAATTAAAGGAGTGAACGGAACATGTCAAAGGCAGTTACTGCTGAAGATCTTGCTAAGTACCAAGCTGACCTGGAAAATACCCCAGGCAGCGCGGCCATCCAAAAAGCCGTCATGAACAACGGGGTGCTGAAGTCCAGCGAGGACGTGCACAGCCAAACCACCATGGAGAAAACCTTCTCCATTGATTTGAGCACCGGCACCGTGGCCGACCAGAAGCAATCCGGCCGCTGCTGGATGTTCGCCGCATTGAACACGATGCGCCATGACATTCAACAACAATTCAAAATCAAAGGCTTTGAACTCTCCCAGAACTTTACTTTCTTCTGGGACAAATTCGAAAAGTCCAACTACTTCTACGAAAACGTCTTGAAGACCGCCGGCGAAGACATTGACAGTCGCAAAGTGGCTTGGCTGATGGCCAACCCTCAGGGCGATGGTGGTCAGTGGGATATGCTGACAGCCATCATCGACAAGTACGGGATCGTGCCGAAGTCCGTGATGCCTGAAACCTTCAGCTCCTCTGCTTCCGGTCAGATGAACAAAGTCTTAAACCTGAAGTTGCGCAAAGATGCGGTGACCCTGCGCAAGCTGGTCGCCGATAACGCCAGCGATGAAGACATTCAAGCAGCCAAGGACAAGATGCTCTCCGAAGATTACCGGATTTTGGCTTACACGCTGGGCGTGCCGCCAACCAAGTTCGACTTCGAATATCGCGACGATGACAAGAACTACCACATCGACCGCGACTTGACCCCCCGCACTTTCTACGAAAAGTACATTGGCTGGGACACCAACGCGTTCCAGAGCTTGATCAATGCCCCAACGGCAGACAAGCCTTACAACCACCTGTACACCGTTGAGATGCTGGGTAACGTCATTGGCGGCCGCGAAGTGCGCCACTTGAACCTCACTGTGGACAACCTCAAGCAACTAGCCATCAAGCAGCTGGAAAACGGTGAAACGGTTTGGTTCGGTTCCGATGTTGGTCAGTCCTCTGACAGCAAGCTGGGCATCATGGATCCAGCCTTGTTCGACAAGAACGGCCTGTTCAACGCCAACTTCGACATGACTAAGGCTGATCGCCTGGATTACGGCGAAAGCCTGATGACTCACGCCATGGTTATCACCGGGGTGGACATTGTTGACGGCCAGCCAACCAAGTGGAAGGTTGAAAACTCTTGGGGTGAAAAAGCCGGCGACAAAGGTTACTTCGTCGCTAGTGATGCTTGGTTCGACGAATTCGTTTACCAAGTGGTCATCAACAAGAAGTACCTGAGCCAAGACTTGCAAGATGTCATCAAGAATGAATACGATCACCCCACTGTTCTGAAGCCATGGGATCCAATGGGTGCCTTAGCTTAATGAGATTCAAAAAAGCCGCAGCGATGCGGCTTTTTTCGTGGCTTCATTTGGTAATGACGGTTTTATCCACAATGTGCAACCGGTCGTCTAAGGTGTAAACAATCGGCTGGGCATTGGCCACTTCCACTTGGTCGATTTGATCATCGGGAATGGCTTCTAGGTATTTGATGAGGGCGCGCAGCGTGGAACCATGGGCGACCACCAACTGGTTCTCCTGGCGCAGCAGGCGTGGGGCCAATTCATCGCTCCAGTAAGCAATCAGGCGCGTTTCGGCATCCTGCAAACTTTCGCCGCGGGGAATGATGCTGGCTGGGAAGCGGTGATAGCGCCGGCTGCGACTAGGATTGACCAACAGCGGCGGCCGACTCGTGTAACTGCGCCGCCACAACGCCACCTGCTGAGCGCCAAAGAGCTGACGCGTTTCGTCCTTGTTGATGCCGCGCAAGGCGCCATAGTGGCGTTCATTCAAGCGCCAGGATTTGGTGATAGGCAACCAGTTTTGGCCAATCGCATCTTGCACTAGGTAGGCCGTTTCAATGGCGCGTTTGAGCACCGACGTATGCACATGCCCGAACAAAATTTGCTGCGCTGCTAGCGCCTGCCCTGCCACCTGCGCCTGGAGGACGCCATGCGCCGTCAGCGGGACATCGGACCAGCCGGTGTAGGTATTAGAAAAATTTGCGGCACTTTCGCCGTGCCTGAGTAAGACCAGTTTGACCATCCGTCAACCTCCCAATCACTAGAGTATACCATTTTCACCGAAAATCAGAAAAAGGGCTGGAAAATGAGAATATAATTAGATATACTTATTCTTATCTCATGATATGGAGGACTTAAGATGGCGATATGGGTGCCTGGCACGATTACATCACGAATTCAACCTGATTTGGCGCTGGCCATTGACCGTGGCGTCACCTTAAGCATCGGCGAGGAAAGCTTCGAATGGCAGATCACTGCCAATGACCAAACGCTGCCCACGGATCAAACCAACCTCATCATCGATGTGGCGTTAGCGCTAGATCCCATGCTGGTGCCCCATGAACTGACCTTGAACACCACGGTCACGCCCAGTGTTGGCTTAGGGGCTTCGTTGGCGGCGACGATTTTAGGCATTGAACTGGCCGAAACGCTGAGCCAGCAGCCGATCACCTTGACCCGTAAGCTGAACATGGCCGCCTTTTTCGAACCCAATCAGGCGGCCATTCAGGCCAGCTTGTTCGGTGGCTGTCTGGTCTACGCGCGGCCGAACAACATCATCAACTTCGGTACTGAGTTGGTGCAAGGCGCGATTTACGTGCCGGATCAGGTGGTGGAAACGCCGGTTGACCCTACGCCTTGCACGCAAGGCGCCTCGGCTCGCAGCGTGATGAACGCGATGATGAATGCCGATGGTCCTTGGCTGCAGCAGCATTTTCCGTTGCGTTCTCAAGTGACTGCCGGCTACTATCCGCATGCCGAAATGGTCTCCCGCGCGGTACTGGCAGCAGGTGGCTTCACGACTTTCGTTTCGGCCAATGGCCCGGCGCTGGTGTGCCTCGCGCTCACCGAGCACGAAGACTTCTTCCCGCGGCTACAGCAACAGCTCACTGCCGGCACCGTCGCCCCATTTCACTTATCCCGGCGCGGCGTGACACATGTTTAACCCAAAAAGGAGTCTGGCCAACGCCAGGCTCCCTTTTTTGGATGATTAGTCGTCATGCTGCACGTGATCCACAGCATCGTTGAATTTTTCGGCTGCCTTTTCGGTGACGTCATCCGCTTTGGCGGCGGCGTCCTTTTTGGCAGCATCCAGCTTTGCTTCGGCCTGACCTTTCAGGTTTTGGGCTTTGCCTTTGGCTTCCAACTTTTCGTTGTTGGTGACCTTACCGGCGGCTTCTTTCACCTTACCAGCGACCTTGTCTTTCATGGCATCAAAATCTGGCATATCATCCCTCCTTTACTCCTCAATCATACCCAAAGCTCTATATAAAAAGCGAATATAATGCTTTATCAAAAAAGACAAAAAAATAGACCCAAGGGCCTACTTCTTCGCGTCATCAGGGACGGGCGGTTGGACCGCCTCACCGTCTTTGGTGATGTCTTTATAATTGACCACGGTTTTGTGTTTGAGATCCTCAACCGTTTCGTGGTCTTTTTTTGCGAACTGATCGATCGTCAGTAACGCGGCGTTGGCATATAACTTTTCCACCGTCCCGGTAAAGCTTAACGGGACCTGCTTGCTCTTTGTGACGTCGACAGTTTCGCCGACATTGATTTCTTGGGCCAAAAAAGTTCCCCCTTGTCGTTAACGACATGCAACGTCGTCTATTATACCATAATTGGCCCAGTGCCGTCTTAACTGGCGGCTTCGTCCTCTTCAAGCTGCTGCTGCTCGGAAATCCCCGGCGTCAGCACCTCCATTTGGCGCTTTGAAATCACGGCTTGATAAAGCAAGTCGCGAGCATTCATCCGGTCTGCTGGATCGAATTGCTCGATCATGACCAGCGCAGAATTCTCGTAGCATTTTTTGATGGTGCCGATAAAATCGTGTTCCATGTTGCCGTTGGCGTGGCAACGAACGATGGCTTGTCTGGTAATGGCTGTCATGATAGCGCCTCCATTTCTTTTTATAAATCGAGTATACCACTAGTGTTCTTATGGTCAATATAATTTATTAATTATATTTAAAAAGACACACGTTATTTTGTGATTTTCTGCACTATTCTGAATACTGCATTAAAAAAGGCCAAGTAACACCAGAAGTGTACTTAACCTCATTTTTCACATAAGATTGGTGCGACCGTTAACTACCATACACAATGGTTTGAATTTTCTCGGCATAGGTCTTAATCGCCGAGAAATTCTGGTAACTGCCATTATCGGTCATAATCACCAGCAAGTAGCGCTGGCCTTCAGCTGTCGTCACGATTGCGGCGTCATTATCGGTCGTGCCCAGCCAGCCTACTTTGTCCTGCACCGTGCTGCCTGGATCAGCCGCACTGGCGGCAGCAGGAATGCCATCGCGGTAAACTTGCTTACCCATGGCCGTCAGCAATTTGTTTCGATAGGTGGCATCGGCAAACGGACCTTGCCCTTTCACCAGCAGCTTGAGCATTGTCAGCAGGTTGTCACTGCTGGTGGTCGCCGCGCCAGAGTAATGGAACGGCGCGGTAATGCCAAATTGACTCAGGTAGGTGTTGATCGGCGTACCGCCAGAGCTTTTCAATACCGTTTCGGCATAGTCATTTTGGCTGTTGACGATCATCGCCTGAAACCCGCTTTCGTCACTGCTGGTCCAGGTCTTGGCACCAATGGCCACTTCATGGAACAGCCAAGCCGTGATATAGAGCTTATAGGTGGACGCCGCCACCATTTGGGTCTGGGCATTGGCGCTAGTGGCCAGCGCCCCTTCTGCGTACACTGCCGCGTCTTTAGCCTTAGCGGCACTGCTCCCAGCCACCGGTGCTAAGTTGTAGAAACTCACCGCGACATGGCCGCTTTTGGTAATCTGCGCCAGATACGTGTTCAGCGCCTGCTTGATGCTTTGCTGTTTGGCCGCCACCTGAGTTTTACTTAGCGTCGTGACTTTAGCGGTACTGCTGGCACTGGTACTGCTAGTGCTGACGCTACTGCTGGTGGCCACCGGGGCATCTGCTGCATCGGTGGCGTCATCTGTCGTCACCTCATGCACGATGGCGGCAATTGCCAGCCACAGCACGCTGATGACCAGTAAAGTGAATGGAATGATGCGATGCCAAATCGGCCGTTTTTTTCTGCGCATGCCTTTTGCTCCCTGTTTATTAGCTTAATAATAAACCAGGCATGTGAATTTTATAAGAAGAAAATTAAGCTTTTATCATTTCTCATTGATGCGCGAGCTACTCGCGCACCTGACCATTGCCCCGAATCTGATATTTAGTGGTGGTCAAGGCGGCCAAGCCCATGGGTCCGCGGGCATGCAGCTTCTGCGTGCTGATGCCGATTTCGGCGCCAAAACCAAATTGCTCGCCATCGGTAAACCGGGTCGAAGCATTGACATAGACACAAGCGGCGTCGACCTGATTCAAAAAGCGTTCGCTGCTGGCATAATCATTGGTGATAATACTTTCAGAATGTTTCGTGTTGTGCCGGTTAATATGGGCAATCGCTTCGTCCTCATCAGCGACCACCTTAACGGCCATGATCAAGTCATTATATTCGGTATCCCAATCGGCCGCGGTTGCTGCCGCCATATTGGGCACAATCGCCCTGGCCGCCTCATCCCCGCGCAAGGCCACCCCATGCGCCTGCAGCGCCGCCGCCAAGGCTGGCAAGTAATCGGCAGCGACCGCTTGATGAATCAACAGCTTTTCGGCAGCGTTGCAAACGCTGGGCCGCTGTACCTTAGCATTGACCACAATGGCCTTGGCCATTGCCAGGTCAGCTGTTTGATCCACGTAAATGTGACAATTCCCCGCCCCGGTTTCAATCACCGGCACGGTGGCGGTGTTGACCACCGCCTGAATCAGGCTGGCGCCACCGCGAGGAATGAGAACATCGAGATACGCGGTCAGATGCATCATCTCATTGGCCAGAGCGCGGCTTGGATCTGCCACCAGCTGCACGGCCTGCGCCGGCAAGCCGACCTTGGTCAGCGCGGTTTGCAGTACTTGGGTTAAAGCCAGATTCGACTGCAGGGCTTCCTTACCCCCGCGCAGCATCACGGCGTTACCACTTTTGAGTGTCAACCCGGCAGCATCCACGGTGACATTCGGACGGGCTTCATAAATCATCCCGACCACGCCCAGCGGGACCCGCTTTTGAATGATGGACAGCCCGGCCGCGTTGGTGAAGCCGCCATCGATGCGCGCCGTCGGGTCAGGCAAGGCCGCCACACTGGTCAAGCCATTGGCCATATCTGTGATGCGCGCTGGGGTCAGGCGCAGACGATCAGTAAACTTGGCCGGCTGGTTACTGGCCGCCGCCAAATCACGCGCATTGGCAGCTAAAATCTGTTCGGTGTGGGTGGTCAGCTCAGCCGCCATCGCCTGCAGCGCCTGATTTTTCGTAGCGGTATCTAACTGCGCCAGGACTTGGGCGGCGGCTTGGGCTTGTTGCCCCATTTGGGTTAAATCAATCATCGGATTTCCTCCTTCACTTGACCAAAACGCGTGCCCACTTGCTCACCTGCCAGCACCTGGAGCACCAGGCGCGGATCTTGGCCAGAGCACAACACCATTTGTTTGCCAGTGGTCATCATTGCTTTGGCGGCGCGGAGTTTCGTCACCATGCCGCCAGTGCCGAAGCGCGTGCTGCTACCACCAGCGGCCGCCGCGGCCAACATCGCCGGCGTTGTGACGACTGGCACCAACCGCGCATCGGCGAACTGATGCGGATCTTTATCATACAACCCGTCAATATCAGACAAGACAATCAGCTGATCAGCATCAATCTGGGTGGCCACCAGCGCTGAAAGTTGATCATTATCCCCAAACGTGGTGCGATGCGCCAGCTCATCCGTCGCCACCGAATCATTTTCGTTGATCACCGGAATCACCTGTTGCGCCAGCAGGGTCTGAATGGTATCCAGCACATGCTGCTTGGTGAGCGGATAATCAAAGACATCATGCGTCAACAGTAGTTGGGCAATCGTCGTGCCGTAATCGCTAAAGCGCTCGCTGTATAGCCGCATCAGCTCGGACTGGCCAATCGCGGCTAGCGCCTGCTGGGCGGCAATCGCCTTGGGCCGCGCCGTCATCCGGCGGCTGGCCAAGCCGACCCCGATGGCGCCTGAGGTCACCAGCACCACTTCACAGCCACTATTTTTCACTGCTGATAAGGTATATGCCAGGCGATCAATCGTTTGTAAATTCACCTGACCATTGGGATAAATCAAACTACTGGTGCCAATTTTTACCACCACTCGTGAAACCATCGTCAACATCCTTTCAAAAACAAAAAGCGCCGCTTCGTCGAGGCACCCATTCCTGGGCGGTACCATCCTCGTTCGAAGCAGCGCTTCACACTTTATCAGCTCATTAAATTATTGGTTCATCTGCAAGTCGGGTTCGAACACCAGGCGCAGCTCACAGTCAAGGCCGCGCTTCCTGAACGGTTCTACTTACATTGCAGGGATTGATAGGTAGTATAGCCGGCCAGGCGAAGCTTGTCAACTACCTCTGGTTTGCAGCTTTATAGTGGCGCCTTTAATTCACGCTCATAATTGGTGAGCCAGGCTTCAGACACTGGTTCAATCTTCGTGTGGCCTTCCGCTGCCGGATGGGCAATCAAGATTTGCGCCGGCTGATCAGCAGTGGCCACACTAAAGGTAAACTCAACGTTGGTCGCAACGCCCCACTCGCCATTGTGATTCATGGCAATCAGTGAAAATTCACCGACCTTGCCATACCGGGCTTTGAGCTTGGCCACAAAGGGATACACAGCCTGGTCGCAAGCGGCTTGCGGGGTGGCCCCTGCTGCCATGCGCCGCACGATTTCATAAGACATGCAGCCTTTCATGATGTCCTCGCCAAGCCCAGTCGCCGCCGCGGCGCCGACTTCACTGTCAGCGTAGTAGCCAGACCCGGACAGCGGCGAATCGCCCACCCGGCCGGCTTTTTTCATGAACAGGCCTGAGGTGGAGGTGCCTACCGCCATCGAGCCGGTTTGATCCAGCGCAATGGCCCCGACGGTATCGTGGCCGTCGTAAGCGGTCATCGGCTGCTGGCGCAAAGCTTGCAGCCGTTTTTGCCATTCGGCTTTGGCTCGCGGCGTCAGCATGTTCGTCATTTCAAAACCATGCAACAGTGCAAACTTGGTGGCGCCTTCGCCGACCCGGAAGCTGTTGTAATGATACTTGGCCAAGGCCCGGGCTACCGAAATCGCATGTTTGACATTCTGGATGCCCCCGACCGCGCCTTGCGCTAAGGTGTCGCCATCCATGAACGCGGCGTCCATTTCGACCACGCCTTCTTCATTTGGCAAACCGCCGTAACCCACACTTTTATAATATGGGTAAGCCTCGACGGTTTTGATCAGCGCCTCGACGGCATCCCCAGCCTGAGCTTGTTGCGCCAACAGATCACTGGCCTTAACCACGCCATCATGCGCCATGCGCCAGGTAGCAATTGTCCCCCACTTCATCTGCCTCATCCTCTCGTTTGTCTGATGGGTCTTAGTATACCCGTCTGACAGCTAAAATGGACCCGACGCCGCTGATTTTTCCAACCGGTGAGGCGGGACTAAAGGCTGAAGCAACCAAGGCAGTAAATCAGGCGAAAGTTGCATGTGGCCTGATTTGTTCAATGCTACACTTTGGGTGTCATCAGGTAGCCGGGCACTACCACTAAGGAGGAAATGAAAATGTCAATTTGGGGTGTTTTATTGGGAATCGTGCTAGTGGTGGTCGGGCTGTGGCAGTTCCACGCCACCACGCACGCCTTCAAAGAAATGAAACAAAACGGCAACAAAAACACGTCACCGTTCATCATGTATGCTTTGTACAGCGGGTACCTCTTCGGCGGTCTTTTCATCATCGGCGGGGTGATGGTAGCCTTTAACCTGTTCTAACGCCGATTGACGCGGTCTGGTAAAATAAAGGGTAAACCTAGGAAAGAAGGCCTTTCATGCCTACCAAACCTTTAGCCGCTTACGAACCCATGATTCCTCAAGTGGCGGCCTTGCTCGCCGCCCAGCCTGACTTGCAGGCCTTTTTCAACACCTTAACGCCAGGCTATCAGCGTGAATGGGCGCGCTTCATTTTTGGCACCGCCAGCGAGGCCACCAAGCAAAAACACCTCGCTAAGATGAGCGAGGTGTTGGCTGCCGGTTATAAATCGAAACGTGCTTATGATCAGCGCGCCAAATAATACCATGACCAAGCGAGTGCTTGGTCATTTTTGATTCAAAGTCGCACCTGGTTACAAGGCGCCGCGGGCTTGCGCCACAAAGTGCAGTTTGGCCGCTTGGTGAATGTAGACCGCCGTCGCCAGCGCTACCACTAATACCGCTGCCATCACCCACACTGCTTGCGGTAAAACCAACTCCTGCAGGCCCATTAACAAGGCCCCTAGTACCCAAAAAACGAGCCACGGCTTCGTTAACTGCGGCAGCGGTTTAAGCAATGCTAGATTGAAAGCGAGCAAGCTCACAATCACCCCGGCGCCGCCCCACAAAATGACGTCATCCGACAGCGGTGTGGCCGGCAGGAAGAACATGGCAACGTAAAAGCCAATTGCTAGGACGAGCCCTATCCCGGCGCGCCATTTGGTTTTGCGTTGGATGTGGTTGAACCCCAGACCGCGAAAGAGGCTCACCACAGGCAAAAACACTAGTGGCAACAGGCTCCACTGCATGGCTAAGTCTAAGGTAAAAGGCTCCCCTAGCGCCGTAATCACCGCGCCACCGCCAAGCACAATCGCGCACAAGACATTAAACAACGGCCACAGGCGCACCAGCCACTGCCAAATACTGGCAGTGGGCAACTGGGCCAAAATCTCATCGGCCGCTGTTTGCGGATCAACCCCGAAATGCGCTTTAGCCGAAATGCCATCCGCCGCTGCCGCTTGCATATCGTCAAGCAAATCCGCCAGTGCGTCTTCCATCGCGGCGCTGTCTTTCCCCCAAAACCCGCGCATATAAGTGACCAAAGTCTCCGCGTACAGCCGGTCCAAGCCGTGTAGCGCTTTGAGACGCTGATTGTTGGCCTTCATCAAATCCATGGTTACCCCTCCTGTTGTTTAATCAAAGTCGTCATTGCTGTGGCCAGCTGTTGCCATTGTGGTAAAAAGGTTTGAATTTGGTTGGCCCCAGCCTCAGTTAAGCGATAATACTTGCGATCAGGTCCTACTGCCATCGCCCGCCGCTGCGCTTCAATCAGGCCATTGCGTTGTAGCTTGAGCAGTAGCGGATACACGGTGCCCTCAGGAATGGTCCCAAACCCAGCGTCAGCCAGCTGCTGCAACAAGGCATACCCATACGTTTCTCCTTGCGCAATGATCATCAAAATCGCATTTTCCAGCATGCCTTTAAGCATTTGCGTTTCGATTTTGGCCACGGCCTTCACCTCCTACTTTGCAATACAAAGTATACAGGCTGTTATCTACCTTGTAAAGCACAGTATCAATAACTGATTCGCCTTTTGTTACTTACCCATAAATGACACAAAAATAAGGGGAAAGTGGCGGATGAACGCTCACTTTTCCCTTATTTAAAGCGATTTATGGTGACAGAAACACAATTTAAGCCGAAATTCACTGCTCATCGCGACGGCGATTGTTGCGACCTCGGCGCTGCTGGGCAAACCACGCTGCCATTTGCTGACGCTGCTCTGGCGTCGCATTTTGGAACTTTGCTTTCACCGCTTTTTGATAGCGTGGATCCAGGCTACGATTCAACCACTCACTCCAACGCGGTGAGCCTTGTTCGGTGCGACTTGTGGCCGGTGTCGAACCTTGCCCTGCCGCTGCGGCGCGCTGATCATAGAGCTGATCGGCCAGTTTACGCCAGTCCACATAGGCCGAAGCTGGCAGTTCGGCGAGATCCTTCTGCTGCTCCGCCGGTAAGGCCTCGGCATCGTACATTTGCTGGCGGGCATCGGCGTTCAGGAAGAAGCTCATAATCGGGTAAGCCAAGTAGAAGAATAATGCCACCTGCGGCAGGAAGTAGCCGACAATAATGGCGACTAACGACAGCCCATCTAACCAGCGATTAGCATTGCCGTAGATTTTTTGATACACCTGCTGCATCTCGGCTTTGGTCGTGAACTGCAGATGGACGATGGACTTCGCCAGCCCCCGAAACAGAAAGCTGATCACCGCTTGGGTCACCCCATACAGCATCACCGTCACGCGCGTGGTATTTTCCGCCATCATGTCGGTAAACAGTGGCATTAAGGACAACACCGCAAAAAAGACGACTTCCCAAATCAAAATCTGATAGGTCATGGTCTCGATTTCGGCATAGGCCGTGCTGTGCTGATACCACATGTTAAACACGAAGACAAAGGTAATCATGTAAATACCAATGTGCTGCCCCATCGCCAGGTAATTGGCCCAGCTGTCATGTAGCACTGGCGCAATGGCCAGCACCATGATGGTAATGATGACCGCCATGACCCCATCCGAAAAGGCATCGAGGCGACTTTTGAGTTTTTCCATAATGTGCTCCTTTGGTTAACTGCTCGTATTCTACTGGTTAACCCGGTGCGGTGCAAGTAACGCCCTCATTGGCCCTTACCACAGGTGGAGAATTGGCCCCACCATGTACAGGCCAAACACCATCACCAGCAGACACATGGTAGTCGCGGCGAACCGGTACCACCCGTGCATCCGATACCGGTCTGGTAAGGCCTTGGCCTCTAGTAAGAGCAAAAAGCCGAGGACAATGGGCACCAGTAGCGCATTGATCACTTCAACTGTCACCGCCAAGTCCACCAGCTGGATGTTGGCCAGCACCAACACCGCCCCAATCACATGAGCCCCGATGTAGATCAGATAAAAACCGGCACTTTTTCGATTAAAAGGTTCATTGAGACTGTGCGGCCAGCCTAGCACCTCGGTCAGACCCCAAGTCCCTGCCAACGCGACCACCAGCGCCGCCACCATTGACCCGCCGAACAGACTCATACCAATGAGCAGATTGGCCGGCAGACGGCCCAAGAACGGCGCTAGCGCGCTGGCCATTTGCCCCACTGTGGCAAAGGCCTCGCTGCCGCCGTGCTGCCCCACCGTCGCCGCAAAAGTCACAATGAACACAATCATGATGCCTTGCGTCACCAGCGTGCCGACCGCCGTATCCCGTCGCTCTTGCGGAATGTCTGCCGGCGTCAAATGCTTATCAATCACTGCCCCTTGCTGGTAGAACAACATCCAAGGCATGATCACCGCCCCGACATTCGCCGCCACCAAATACACGTAACTGCGATTGTGCCAAGGAATCGTCACCAGCCCCTGCAGGATATCTGATAGCTGCGGCCGCGCCATGAACATTGCGATGATGAAAACGAACTCGGCCAAGCCCACCAACACCCCGATTTTCTCCACCCGCCGGTACTCGCCCAAAAAGGCCAGACTAACCAGAAAAATCGTGGCAATCGGGATCGTGATCCACTTGGACACCCCAAAAAGTTCCCCGACGCCAGCAATGCCGATGAATTCTGTCAGCAGCGCCCCCACCGCGGAAATACCCAGCGTAATCGCGGCCAACCAGGCCCAGCCGCGGCCAAAGTACTGACGGATCAGGGCGCCATGCCCTTCCTGAGTGATAATCCCCAGTCGCACCGTCATTTCTTGGGCCATAAACAAGACTGGTATCAGCACCAGCTGCGGCAGCACCATGGTGTAGCCCCACTGTGCGCCAGACTGTGCCGCGGTAATTAGACACCCAGCATCGGTATCGGCCAGCATCACCAATAGCCCTGGTCCCCACACCGCCAAAAAGCGATGACGCTGCCAAAAAGCACGGCGCATTATTTTCTCTCGTGCGATCATACCTCACTCCTTTAACTTTCACAGTTTAGCGCAAAGCATCCCAGTCGCCTAGTCACTTTGGCCCAAAACGCGCAGTCGTCCAATCGTCAAAATCGCTTTGTTGTCCCATTAAATACGTTAACTTCGGATTAAAATGGTGAATGAAACCCATTACTGTGAGGTATATCAGCAGCTTGTGGTACTTGATGCCAAATGCTGCCAGTGATGACGAACCTTTCAAGCGCAACGACACCCTTTCACCGTTATCCAGCAGAGGCGGGTGGTGCGGCAGAGGGGCGTGGCGGTCCGACCGCGAAACAATCATCACACGAGGAGACTGCGCACTTGGCAGGCTCCTCCTGTGATGATTGGGGGCAAATAAAAGACAGCGTTGAGCGCGCATGCGCGATGCTGGCTTGTATTTGAGGCTGGAGACCGCCCTGTGGCTCCAGCCGGCCCCCGCAGCCGGACCACCACGTCCCCGGCGCCGCACCACCCGCCTCCGCGAACGCAAAAAAATAAGCCTGCCACCAGGGCAAGCTTACTTTTAAATACCTTGAACGAAAGATTAACGCTTGGAGAATTGACTCGCCTTGCGGGCTTTCTTCAAACCGTACTTCTTACGTTCCTTCATCCGTGGGTCACGGGTGAGCATGCCGGCACGCTTCAGTGGGCCGCGGAAGTCCGGGTCTACATTGAGCAATGCACGAGCGATGCCGTGACGGGTTGCGCCGGCCTGGCCGGTGAAACCGCCGCCGTTAACGTTAACCAGAACATCGTAGGCGCCAGTCGTTTCGGTGATACCGAATGGCTGGGTCAAATCGAGGATCAGGTTTTCGTATGGAAGGTAATCGTGAACGTCTTTGCCGTTCATCGTAATCTTACCGGTGCCAGGAACCAAGCGGACCCGGGCAACCGAATTTTTGCGGCGACCTGTGCCGCTGTATGCTACTTCTGCCACAGTTGTGTCCTCCTTAAATTAGGTTCGTGATGTCGAGTACTTCCGGCTTCTGCGCGGTGTGTGGGTGTTCCTCACCTGCATACACGTGAAGCTTCAAGAACTGCTGGTGACCAAGCGTGTTCTTGGTTGGCAGCATCTTCTTAACGGCGTATTCGACCAAGCGAGTTGGGTTGTCCTTCAACAGGTCACCCGCAACTTCATGCTTCAAACCACCTGGATGTTGACTGTGGTGATAGTAGATCTTGTCGGTCGCCTTGCGGCCGGTAAGCTTCAGCTTGCCTGCATTGATCACAATCACGTTGTCACCAACGTCAGTATGAGGGGTGTAGGTTGGCTTGTTCTTACCGCGTAAAACGGTCGCAACAACTGAGGCCAGACGACCAAGACTGATATCAGTCGCGTCGATCAGGACCCATTTACGTTCGATTTCATCTGGCTTAGCCATAAATGTTGTACGCACGATTTGTTTCCTCCAATATTCTGTGCTGTTTGACACCTATAAGTTTCCGGGGCTTATGTGGGGCAAACAATACCAGGTACTAATCTATCAAAAATACCCTTGAAAGTCAATCTTCCAAGGGCACCGATTTCAGAAAAAACATCAGCGAGGTGTTTCACCGATCACCAATGGCAATTTAGTCGAGTGGTTGGCCCATGGTCTCCGAGCCCAAAGTGAAGACTGCCACCACTGCAACTAAAATTGCAGCTGTGAAGATGCCAAAAATCACCGGCAGTGCGGCACCGTGGCCAATCATCGTGCCCACCAACAGCGGCCCGACAATCCCACCGATACGACCAATCCCGGCCGCCAAGCCAGACCCACTGCTGCGAATGACACTCGGGTATTGCTCTGGCGAATACGCGTACAAAGCGCTCCACGCCCCAAGGTTGAAGAACGATAGCAACATGCCAGAAATCAGCAGCATCGGCAAACTCGTCGCCAATCCGAAGCCAAGGGCAGCTAGCGCCGTGCCGAACAAAAAGCCGCCCAGCACCGGTTTGCGCCCCCACTTTTCAATCAGCCACGCCGCCACAAAGTATCCAGGCAGCTGGGCCAACGTCATCACGAGCACATAGCCGAAAGAATTAATCAGGGAAAAGCCCTTCAGCACCATCACGCTGGGCAGCCACAGGAACATGCCATAATACGAGAAGACCACCATGAACCACACCACCCACAGCATGAGCGTCGCCCGGCGATACGGCGGCCGCCACAACTTCAAGAAGGTGGGCCAAAAGCGCGGCTTGGCCTGGACATTTTTGGTCAGGTACACCGGCGACTCCTTAATCCCTTCCCGAAAGTAGAACGCATAAACGGCGGCCAACCCAGTGATCACCATGGCGACCCGCCAGCCCCAGTGCGGAATGACAAAATAGGACAGCAGCGCTGCCAGCAGCCACCCAGCCGCCCAAAAGCTTTCCAGTAGCACCACACTGCGGCCGCGGTGCTCAGGCGCCACGCTTTCTGATACCAGTGTCGACGCCACTGGCAACTCCCCACCCAGCCCCATGCCAATCAAGAGCCGCAGCACCATGAAAAATGCGTACCCCGTGGCCAGCGCTGACAAAGCCGACCCAAGTGAGAAAATCAAGAGCGTAACAATCAGCACGGTTTTGCGGCCGATCCGGTCAGCCAGCATGCCGAAGACAATTGCTCCGATTGCCATGCCAATGCTACCGATACTGCCGATCCAGCCCATTTGCACCGGATTCAGCTGCCACTCTTCGTGCACTGCCGCAATCACGAACGAAAGCATCCCCACATCCATGGCATCAAACAGCCAGGCCACCCCGACCCCAGTAATCAAACGCGCATGGGCCCGCAGCCCTGCCGGTTTGGTTGTTTCCATCAGCAAAAATCCCCCTTTTAATCAAAAAGCGCCGGTGTCAAGACACTAGCGCTGATGGGACTTATTTTGCCGGACAAAGGGTGTCTTGTCAATAGAAAACTGCCAGCTAGTAATAGACTTCCTTCAGATACAAGCCTGACGCCGGCGCGGTGCCGCGGGCTTGCTGGCGGTCTTTGACCTGATAAAGCCGCTGAAAATCATGGACTGCCCGCCGCCCATTGCCGATTTCCAAAAGCGTCGCCACCAGAATGCGCACCATGTTGTACAAAAACCCATTGCCGTAAAACTCAAAGCGGATTTCATTGTGGGCGGGGTCATCCTGCACCGTGGCTTCATAGATCGTGCGTACCTTGTCTTCAATCACCCCACCGCTGGCGGCAAAGCTGGTAAAGTCATGAGTGCCCACGACATCTTTCAGCGCCTCGCGAATGCGGTCCAAGTCCAGTGGATACGGATAGTGCCCGGTATACAGGCGGTTGAACGGATCGGTGAACCGGCCGCGCGCCACACGGTACACATAGCGCTTGCCTTTGGCGCTGTACCGGGCATGAAAAGTCGCCGGCACAATTTCCGCCTTCAAGATTTCCACGTCCAGCGGCATCAAGGAATTCATCGCTAGCATCATGGAGCGTTCAGGAATATTACCCGGGTAATCAAACGAAATCACCTGGCCCAAGGCATGCACGCCAGAATCAGTGCGGCCGGAACCATCGACATGGATATGATCGACCTTGGCCATTTTGCCTAACGCTTTTTCCAGCACCCCTTGCACTGTCCGCTGCCGCGGTTGAATTTGATAGCCCGCGAACTTGGTGCCGTCATAGGCCAAGGTTAATTTGTAATGTGTCATTGTTTTCCCTCTAAAAAGACGTGAGGGCTGCCCCTCACGTCAAAATGATCAAGCTCTTAAGAACACGAGTCCCAGGGTCAGTAGCACCATCGCCAGGCCCGTCACGATATCGGGCTGGTGATACTGCAAAATCCGGAATTTGGTCCGACCATCGCCGCCTTGGTACCCGCGCGCATCCATCGCCGTCGCCAAATCTTCAGCAATGCCGAAGCTATCCACGAACAACGGAATCAGCAGCGGCACCACCGCCTTCATCTGCTGGAACAAGTTACCGGAGCCAAAATCGACGCCCCGCGCGCGCTGTGCATTCATGATCTTGGTGGTTTGATCCATCAAGGTCGGCACAAAGCGCAAGGCAATCTGAAGCACCAGTGCCAGCTCAGTCACCGGCACGCCGATCCGGCGCAAGGGCTTGAGCAGCGACTCCACCGCATCCGCTAAGGACAGGGGCTGGGTGGTCAACGTCAAAAGCGTCGACACGAAAATAATCAGCACGAAGCGCATAAAGATGAACGCCCCGTTGGTCAGGCCATACTGGGTAATCGCCAGCCAGCCCCAGGACCAGTACACCGTGCCACCTTTGGTAAAGAAGATCTGCAAGGCGACCGTGAACAAAATCAGCCAGATCATCGGGCGCACGCCGCGCAGGAAAAAGCCCAGCTTGATTTTGGACAGGGCCACCATCACCATGGTCGCCACGAACATCAGCAAATAGGATTGCCAGTTATTGGCGAGAAAGATAATGCCAATGTAGTAAAAACTGGCCATTAACTTGGTTCGCGGATCCAGGCGGTGCACCCAGGAATCACCAGGCAAATAGCGCCCGAGCAGCAGCTTAGTCATGGGCGCCACCTCCGATTTGCGGCAGCAGCTGCTGCGCGAGCTCTTCGGTGGTCAGCGGCTGCGGATCAAACTGGAAGCCTTTAGCCGTCAACGCCTGCGCCATTTGGGCCGTTTTCGGCAAACCCAGCTGGTGCGCCGTCAGCCACGCTGGGTCGGCAAAAATCGTCCGGGGACTGCCAGTTTTGATCAGCTGGCCTTGATCCATCACCAGCACCTGATCGGCAAAGTCAGCGACATCGTCCATCAAATGCGTCACCAGCACAATGGTCAGCCCCTGGGTTTCATGGAGCTGCTGAAACATCGCCATCATTTCATTGCGACCCGCCGGATCCAGCCCAGCAGTGGGTTCATCCAGGACTAATACTTCCGGCTGCATCGCCAGCACACCGGCAATCGCCACCCGGCGCATTTGGCCGCCTGACAAATCAAACGGAGACTTTTCCAGCACGGAATCCGGCAAGCCCACCAGCTTGACCATCTGGGCCGCTAACTTCAAGGCTTCTTCTTCGCTGACGCCAAAGTTCTTCGGCCCAAAGGCAATGTCTTTGGCCACGGTTTGTTCAAACAGCTGATTTTCCGCGAATTGGAAGACCATGCCGACTTTCTGCCGCAACGGCTTGAGGTTTTTGTTGGAGGTTTCATTGGTGATTTTAAAATCCCCAATGGTGACGGTCCCATTGGTGGGTTTGAGTAAAGCATTCAGGTGCTGCAACAAGGTGCTTTTCCCACTACCAGTGTGGCCGATGATGGCCGTGTAGCTGCCATCTTTGATGGTGACGGAAACATCTTTCAAACCATCACCGGCAAAGGGGGTCCCTGCCTGATAGGTAAAGCTTACATGGTCGAATGTAATGTCCACAGGTAGTTCACCAGCCCTTCTTCATCAAGATAGTCCTTCGGCATCGTGGCCCCGGCGCGACGTAAAGCGGCCTTGAGCCGCTCTGGATAAGGCACGTCTAACCCCAAAGCAAGCAATTCCTCGCCATGGGTAAAAATCTCGGCCGGGGTGCCAGACTCCACAATTTCACCATCGTTTAACAGCACGACCCGGTCGGCCGAGGCGGCTTCATCGACATCATGGGTGATCGACAGCACGGTCATATTGGTTTGTGCCCGCAGTTGTTGGATCAAAGCCAGCACTTCTGCCCGCCCTGCCGGATCCAGCATTGAGGTGGCTTCATCCAAAATAATGATCTCCGGCCGCTGCGCAATGATGCCAGCAATCGCCACCCGCTGTTTTTGGCCACCAGAAAGGCGCGCCGGCTCCCGCGTGGCAAAGTCCAACATGTTCACTTGCGCCAAGGCATCGTGAACGCGCGTGACCATTTCCGGTCGCGGCACCGCTCGGTTTTCCAAGCCAAAGGCCACATCATCTTGGACCGTAGCACCCACGAATTGATTGTCGGGGTTTTGGAACACGATGCCGACCTTTTCACGAATCGCCCAGACGTTGGCTTCGGTCAAAGGCAGGCCGGCCACGGTCACCTGCCCCGACGCCGGGGCGAGTAGTCCGTTAATATTCTTGGCTAAGGTGCTTTTACCAGAGCCGTTATGACCAATGATGGCCACCCACTCCCCGGCGTTCACCTGCAGCGAGACATCGCGCAAGGCCGGTTTGGTTTGATCCGGATAAGCAAAATTCAGATGTTCGATGTCGATCAAAGCCACAGCGCTGCCTCCTTGAGCGGTTTGCAAACAATCACAACTGTCAATCATGATACCATATTTTAACGCTGCTCGCTGGGCCTGCAAACGTTCAGCCACTAAAAAAGCTGAGGCATCTGCCCCAGCCGATTCTATGTATAAAAAAATCATTTGAGATGGAGACACCGGTTGCCCGGTGCTCGCAAGCTAGACTCGGCAGGGTTGCCCCTGGGACGAATGTCCATACCCTTCGGTAGCCAACATCGTAACGCTCCATCGATCAAATGATCAAAGTGAACCGGCCACTAGGGTCGATTCGGTTTTGAAATTCGGTTCATCAAATGGTTTAAACCATTTCGATAATCACCAGTTGTGCGCCATCACCGCGGCGAGCACCCATCTTCAAGATGCGGGTGTAGCCACCGTTACGTTCAGCATAACGTGGGGCAACATCACTGAACAGCTTCTGCAAAGCAGACTGAACAACAACATTGTCACCATCTTCCTTCACGTCAGCAATCTTGTTGCGAAGGAATGCAGCCGCCTGACGACGAGCATGGAGATCGCCACGCTTGCCCAGTGTGACCATCTTATCAAAGGTGGAACGAATTTCCTTGGCGCGGGCTTCGGTCGTGGTGATACGTTCGTTCACGATCAGGTCCGTCGTCAAGTCGCGCAGCAACGCTTTACGTTGTGAGCTTGTGCGCCCTAATTTCCGGTAACTCATGGATTGGCCTCCTTTTGTGTATTAGTCTTCCTTACGTAGGCTCAGACCCAGATCAGACAGCTTGTTTTTAACTTCTTCAAGCGACTTGCGGCCCAAGTTCCGTACTTTCATCATATCGGCTTCGGTCTTGTTGGTTAACTCCTGAACCGTGTTGATACCAGCACGCTTCAAGCAGTTGTAAGAACGGACAGACAAGTCGAGCTCTTCGATGGTCATCTCAAGCATCTTTTCCTTGTGGGTCTCTTCTTTTTCGACCATGATCTCGGCGTTTTTGGCTTCATCAGTCAAGTTAACAAAAATGTCGAGGTGTTCGGTCAAAATCTTAGCCGCCAAGCTGATGGCTTCACGCGGAGAGATCGAACCGTTCGTCCAAACATCCAACGTCAGCTTATCGAAGTCATTCCGGCGACCGACACGGGTGCTTTCAACTTGATAATTGACCCGGCTAATTGGGGTAAAAATCGAGTCGATTGGGAGCACACCGATCGGCATGTTTTCGGTCTTGTTTTGATCTGCAGCCACGTAGCCGCGACCCGTACGAACGGTCATGCGGACATGGAAGTGGCCCCCTTCGGCAACGGTACAAATGTACTGTTCGGGGTTCAATACCTCAACATCACTGTCTGTGACGATATCGGCGGCGGTCACGGTAGCCGGACCTTCAACGTCGATCTCGACGGTCTTATCTTCATCCGAATGCATCTTCAAAGCAAGCTTCTTGATGTTCAGGATGATCTGCGTAACGTCTTCCAGCACCCCGTCAATCGTGGAGAACTCATGGAGCACGCCATCGATTTGGATGTTAGAAACCGCAGCACCTGGCAAAGAAGAGAGCAGAATCCGCCGCAGCGAGTTGCCCAATGTGGTGCCGTAGCCGCGTTCTAGCGGTTCGACCACAAACTTGCCGTAGTTGGTGCTTTCGTCAACCTTTGTGATGTTCGGCTTTTCAAATTCGATCATCTAGTCTGTACCCCTTTCAAAACGAGAAGTGAACCTTGTTTCCCAGCACGTGGCAAACCGGTGCGGTTTGCCGCAATTTTGGCGACCAAGCGTTGCCAAAATAGGGTAAACAATTACACACGACGACGCTTCGGAGGACGAGAACCGTTATGAGGCACTGGGGTCACATCGCGGATCGCGGTCACTTCAAGACCAGTTGCCTGGAGCGAACGAATCGCAGCTTCACGACCGGAGCCTGGGCCCTTGACGGCAACTTCAACAGACTTCATGCCATGTTCCATGGATTCCTTAGCTGCCGCTTCAGCAGCCATTTGCGCAGCAAATGGCGTGGACTTACGGGAGCCTTTGAAACCGAGGGCACCAGCAGAAGACCAAGCAATCGCGTTACCGCGAGGATCTGTGATCATGACCAACGTGTTGTTGAACGTTGAGTGGATGTGCGCAACGCCACTTTCAATGTTCTTACGAACGCGGCGCTTGCGTGTGGTTTTTCTTACAGCCATCGATACTTACCTCCTTTTTAATTATTTCTTCTTCCCGGCGATGGTAATCTTCTTACCTTTACGGGTCCGGGCGTTGTTCTTGGTGTTTTGACCACGAACAGGCAGACCGCGACGGTGACGCATGCCACGGTATGAGCCGATTTCTTGAAGCCGCTTGATGTTCAGGCTAACTTCACGACGCAGATCGCCTTCAACTTTGACGTTGTCGACGGCTGCACGGATCTTGTCTTCCTGGTCGGGAGTCAAGTCTTCTTCGCGGACGTCTTCAGGAACGCCTGCTTCTTTCAGAATCTTCTTGGCGGTCGTGTTGCCGATCCCAAAAATGTAGGTCAGCGCAATGACGATTTGCTTACCACGTGGTAAGTCAACACCTGCGATACGAGCCATATGATGACACCTCCTATTTTAGTGAATTATGAACCTTGGCGTTGCTTGTGTTTCGGGTTAGCAGAGCAGATGATCATGACGCGGCCTTTGCGGCGGATGACCTTGCAGTGCTCGCACATCTTTTTAACAGATGGACGTACTTTCATGATTAGTAGCCTCCTCTTGGAAACGTGCTTGCAGAATGCATGCACTCTGGCAAATTACTTGAAACGGTAGGTGATCCGGCCTTTGGTCAGATCATATGGCGACAATTCTACAGTCACACGATCCCCAGGCAAAATGCGGATGTAGTGCATCCGAATCTTCCCTGACACATGCGCAAGAATCGTCGCGCCATTTTCAAGCTCGACTTTGAACATCGCGTTCGGTAAAGTATCGACCACGGTGCCCTGAATTTCGATCACATCGTCTTTTGCCACGAAATATATTCCTCCTAATTGTTTGGATCACACGCGAAAACGTTGAAGCCACATCTGGCCTCAGCGCATACCGCGATATTGTAACATAATTCGACCACTTTGAAAACAGTCAGGCCGTGGCCAAAAGACGATTACTGGGCGATCGTCTCCAGGATCTTTTTGATCTCGGCGAAAACCAGATCGATGTCTTGGTCGCCGTTGACGTTGAACAACAGGTGCCGCTGATCGTAAAAATCAAGCAGCGGTGTGTTCATTTCGATGTTCACCCTTAACCGGTTTTTCACGGTTTCAGGTTTATCATCGTCACGCTGGAAGAACTCGTGGTGACCACAACGATCACAGGTGTCAGCCACCTTGGTCGGGTTGTACAGCTTATGGTAGGTGGCGCCACAGTTTTTGCAAATGTAGCGGCCAGATAAGCGTTCAACCAGGACATCCGGCTTAACGTCAATATTGATCACCGCGTCGATCGGCTTGGCCAATGTTTTGGTGATGGTTTCAAGTGCTTCAGCTTGTGCAATGGTCCGTGGGAACCCATCCAGCATATAGCCTTCATCGGTATCCTTCTCACCAAGGCGGTCCTTGACGATGCCATCAACGACTTCGTCAGGTACCAGTTGACCCTTGTCGATAAATGCTTTGGCTTGCTTGCCCATTTCGGTACCAGCAGCCATCGCGGCGCGGAACATGTCCCCCGTACTGATGTGGGCAACAGGATAGGCGTCTTCAATGCGTTCCGCCTGAGTCCCCTTACCTGCACCTGGAAGTCCCATTAAAATGAGATTCACGTTGCTTCCTCCTATTAATATGACACTAGTCCTTCACGAGATCGTCGCGGATAAACCCGACGTATTCCCGCTTCATCAACAACCCATCCAACTGGCGGACCAGTTCAATCGCAGTCATGACCACGATAAGAAGACTTGTCCCGCCCAGACCGATTGATTGTGGCAGACCCCAAATGTTGGCTGCCAGCTGTGGCAGCAAGGCCACGAAGCCGAGGAACAATGCCCCAACTGTGGACAAGCGCATCAGCAAGCCAGAAAGATACTTTTCGGTTTCTTTCCCTGGCCAAACCCCAGGAATGTAACTGCCTTGCTTGATCAAGTTTTCCTGTACCTTTTCCGGGTTAACCTGGACGAAAGCATAGAAGAACGTGAACAAGACGATCAAAATCGTATACAAGGCCGTCCCGGCCGGCTTTTGCATGTTGAAGACGCTCGTCAAGGCGTTATACCAGCCGGCATCTTGAAACTTGTTCGCAAAAGCCATCAAAATGGTTTGCGGCGTGATGATGAAGGACGATGCGAAGATTACCGGAATAACCCCGGCAACGTTAACCTTCAGCGGCAGGTAGGAATTGCTACCGGCTGCCGTCACGCGGCGTGTATATTGAATCGGAATCTTCCGGTTCGCTTGTTGGACCCAGGTAACAAACGTGATGACCAGCACCAAGATGATAGCCAAGGCAACCAAGAACAGCACCCCTTGCCAGCGATCACTGGCATTGTTGTTGGCGATGTTGTCTTGCCACAGCTGCTGGATGCCGCTTGGGAGGCGGGCAATGATCCCAGCAAAGATGATCATGGACACGCCATTACCGATCCCTTTGTCAGTGATTTGTTCACCCATCCAAGTGAGCAGCATCGTGCCACCGGTTAAGATAATGCCGATGACCACGTAAGTCTGGACGGTTGGATTTTTCACCAACCCCAACGCGGATAGCTGCTGGAAGCCAGCAGTAATCCCGACGGCCTGGAAGAAACCGAGGAAGATGGTCAAATAGCGGGTGACTTGGTTCAGCTTACGCCGACCAACTTCACCTTGTTTGCTCCATTCAACGAATTTCGGCACAATGTCCATTTGCAATAACTGGACCACAATTTGTGCCGTAATGTACGGTGAGACCCCCATTGAGAAGATCGAATAGTTCGCTAATCCACCACCACTGACGGTGTCCAGCAAGGAGATCAAGCCGGTCGAGCCGACCTGTGTCAACGCTTTGGCGTCGACCCCCGGTACTGCGATTTGCGCCCCTAGACGATAAACCAATAAAACGCCTAAAGTAAAAAGAATCTTGTTGCGGATGTCTTTGACTTTGAATGCGTTAACGAGGGTTTTCAGCATTACATCACCTCAAGCGAACCGCCTGCTGCTTCAACTGCGCTCTTAGCAGCTTCGGAAGCCTTGTTGACTTTAACGGTCAGCTTCTTGTCAAGCTTGCCGTTCGCAAGCAACTTGATGCCGTCCTTTTCGTTCTTAACCAAGCCGGATTCAACCAGCACGGTTGGGGTTACTTCGGTCCCATCATCGAACCGGTTCAGGTCTTGCACGTTGATCACGGCAAAGACTTTACGGTTGATGTTCTTGAACCCACGTTTTGGCATGCGCCGGAACAGTGGCATCTGGCCACCTTCAAACCCAAGCCGGGTCTTGCCGCCTTGGCGAGCCAATTGACCCTTCGTCCCTTTACCAGCCGTCTTACCTTGACCGCTGGAAGTTCCGCGGCCGAGTCGCTTACGGCTTGAACGTGCACCGTCGTTAGGCTTTAATTCATGCAACTTCATACGTTAGGCACCTCCGTTTCTTTAGTGTTTTTAGTCCTTAACTTCCTCAACGGAAACTAAGTGAGAAATCTGGAAAATCGCACCCCGAGTGGCTGCGTTGTCAGGCTTTACAACAGAGCTGTTCACCCGACCAAGACCGAGTTCCTTCACAATTTTACGTTGCTTAGGCAACCGGTGAGCAGCACTGCGAGTCAGAGTAATTTTTAACTGAGCCATTATGTGCCCTCCTAGTCTTGTTCTTGTAAGTGAGAAACGGACACGCCGCGCAAGTCAGCAACTTCTTGAGCCGTCTTGAGCTGGGTCAAGCCGTCCATCGTTGCGCGAATCATGTTGATTGGGGTGTTACGGCCGAGTGACTTGGAGGTCACATCAGCGATCCCAGCCAATTCCATAACGGCACGAACAGCGCCGCCGGCTGCGACCCCGGACCCTTCAACGGCTGGCTTAAGCAGAACTTCACCAGCGCCGAAGTGACCGATCACATCATGAGGGATCGTGGTGCCAACGATCGGCACTTCGATCAGGTTCTTCTTCGCGTCTTCAACCGCTTTGCGAATCGCTTCAGGCACTTCCTGCGCCTTACCGGTCCCAAAGCCGACGTGACCATGCTTGTCGCCGACGATCGCAATCGTTGCAAAACGCAGACGACGGCCACCTTTGACAACTTTGGTGACCCGGTTGATCGAAACAACGCGGTCTTCCAAGTCTAGTTGGTTTGGATCAATGTATGATGCCATGTGTTGGTTATCCTCCTTTGATTAGAATTCAAGGCCGTTTTCACGTGCGGCTTCAGCTAAAGCTTGCACGCGACCATGATAGAGGTAACCACCACGGTCAAAGACCACTACTTTGTGACCAGCAGCAACGGCACGCTTGGCAACCAATGCGCCAACTGCCTTTGCTTGCTCAGTCTTGTTGTCATCAGCAGAAACTTCTTTATCAAGAGTGGAGGCACTTGCTAGCGTCACACCCGCTACGTCATCAATTAATTGCGCGTAGATGTTTTTGTTAGAACGGAAAATGTTCAAGCGTGGGCGCTCGCTCGTACCAGAAATCTTACCCCGGACGCGCGCGTGACGCCGTTGCCGAGTTTTGTTTTTATCTGGCTTTGAAATCACAATGTTCACTCCTTTAATAGACTGCGTTAACGGGCCTGAATTGGCCCAGATACAATTGCCGCAGCCAGTTACCTAGTTGCAGCTTGGCAAGACTACTTACCAGTCTTACCTTCCTTACGCCGAACGTATTCGTCGACGTAACGAATCCCTTTACCTTTATAAGGTTCTGGGCTGCGGACCGCGCGGATCTCGGCAGCGAATTGGCCGACGACCTGCTTGGAAATGCCGCTGACGTTGATTTCAGTGTTGCTTGGCACGTCAATCGCAACGCCTTTTGGTGCTTGCATCTCAACTGGGTGAGAGTAGCCGACGTTCAAGACCAGCTTTTCGCCTTGCTTTTGCGCACGGTAGCCGACCCCGACAAGCTTCAATTGCTTGACGTAGCCTTCGGTCACACCAACGACCATGTTGTTCAAGTTAGCACGCATGGTACCATGCAGCGCCTTGAACGAGTCATCTGGGCGGCTGAAAGAAATTTCAGTGCCTTCTTGCTTCATTTCGATCTCAGGGGCAAAAGCACGAGTCAATTCGCCCTTGGGGCCCTTAACGGTGATGTTGTCACCATCCTTGGTGACGGTCACACCTGCAGGCACGGTGATTGTTTTATAACCAATACGACTCACAGTTGCACCTCCTTTTGTTTAAATTGATTACCAGACGTAGGCGAGAACTTCGCCGCCGACGTTCTTGGCGCGTGCTTCTTTATCCGTGATGACACCTTCCGGAGTCGACAGGATGGCAATGCCCAGGCCGTTCAAGACCTTCGGCACAGCATCTGCCTTCACGTAAGAGCGCAAGCCTGGCTTGGAAATGCGCTTCAAGCCGGCAATGACGCGTTCGTTGTTCTTCCCGTATTTCAGGAACAGACGGATCACGCCTTGCTTGTCGTCTTCGATCACTTCATAGTCGCGAATGAAACCTTCGCGCTTGAGGATCTCGGAAATGTTGATTTTCATCTTTGATGCAGGTACGACCAGAGATTCGTGACGCACCATGTTGGCGTTACGAATGCGGGTCAAGTAATCTGCGATTGGATCGGTCAAGACCATTGATTTAACCTCCTTTGACTGGGTTTCGATTTACCAGCTAGCTTTGCGCATACCAGGAATTTGACCGGCATGAGCTAATTCACGAAGGCAAATCCGGCAGAGTTTGAACTTACGGTAAACTGAATGTGGACGACCACAACGTTGGCAGCGTGTGTATTCTTGCACTGCGTACTTTGCAGGCCGACTGTTTTTCACGATCATAGACTTCTTAGCCAAGTGTGACCCTCCTTATTTTGCGAAAGGCATGCCGAGTTGACTGAGCAACTCGCGCCCTTCTTCATCCGTGTTAGCAGTGGTGACAATAACAATGTCCAAACCGCGCACGCGGTTAACCTTGTCATAATCGATTTCTGGGAAGATAACCTGTTCCTTAAGGCCCAAGGTGTAGTTGCCTCGGCCGTCGAAGGACTTCGCAGAAATACCGTGGAAGTCACGCACCCGCGGCAAGGAGACGTTGATCAGCTTGTCCAGGAAGTCATACATGCGTTCGCCGCGCAAGGTAACCTTGGCGCCGATGGACATGCCTTCACGCAGGCGGAAGTTCGCGATACTCTTCTTCGCCTTGGTGATCAGTGGTTGCTGACCAGCGATCAAAGCCAATTCAGCAACGGCTTCGTCCAGGTTCTTGGCGTTTTGCGTTGCATCACCGACACCCATGTTCAGCACGATTTTTTCAACGTGCGGGGTCTGCATGGTGCTCTTGTAGTCAAACTTCTTAACCATCGCTGGCGCGATTTCTTTGTTAAAACGTTCTTGTAAACGATTAGCCATCTGGAATTAGTCCTCCTTTCCGTCGGTTTTTGGTGCCGCTGCGGTTAATTCTTTGCCGGACTTTTTGGCAATGCGAATCTTCTTGCCATCTTTGATCTCGGCGCCGACGCGCGTTGGCTTGTTGGTTTCTGGATCCAGCAGCATTACGTTAGAAACGGCAATGGCTGCTTCTTTGTCGACAACGCCACCTTGTGGGTAGTCGTTATTCGGCTTTTGGTGTTTCTTGATCATGTTGACGCCTTCGACAATAACCTTGTCTGCCTTAAGCAAGACTTTCGTTACTGTGCCTTCTTTGCCGGCGTCTTTACCACGCATGACCCGAACCTTATCACCAGTTTTGATTTTCATGTCGCACCTCCTATTTGGTCAGAATGTTAAAGGACTTCAGGCGCTAAGGAAACGATCTTCATGAAATCGCCGTCACGCAGTTCGCGTGCGACTGGTCCAAAGATACGAGTCCCCCGAGGGCTCTTGTCTGCGTTGATGATGACTGCAGCGTTCTCGTCAAACTTGATGTATGAACCATCAGTACGGCGAGCACCAGACTTCGTGCGCACGATAACAGCCTTAACGACTTCATGTGCCTTGACAACGCCACCTGGTGTAGCCTGTTTGACAGTTGCCACAACGATGTCACCGATGTTACCAGTCTTACGGTATGAACCGCCAAGGACTTTGATCACCAGGAGCTCGCGGGCACCAGAGTTGTCTGCTACTTTAAGACGACTTTCTTGTTGAATCACGGGTTGGTCCTCCTTTCACACGTATTTGGATTAAATACGAACTGCCTTTTCGACAACGTTCAATAAACGGAAACGCTTGTTGCGAGACATTGGACGAGTTTCCATGATCTGAACAAGATCGCCGACTTTAGCAACATTGTCTTCGTCATGTGCGTAGAACTTCTTCGAGTACTTCACACGCTTGCCGTAGACGGGGTGCGTCTTTGTCGTGTCGATTTCGACGGTAATGGTCTTATCCATTTTGTCTGAAACGACGCGACCTTGATAAACTTTACGAGAATTACGTTCTTCCAAGGTGATTGTCTCCTTTCCGCTTATTTATTGAGCGCTTGCTGCCGAAGGACCGTTTTGATCCGTGCGATGTTCTTCCGCACTTGCTTCAAGCGAGCAGTGTTTTCCATTTGGCCAGTAGCTTGTTGGAAGCGCAGGTTGAAGAGCTCTTCCTTGTACTGCTTTTCTTTGTCGAGCATTTCCTCTGTGGTTAATGCTGAAATATCCTTAGCCTTCATTAGATTGCTCACCTACTTCCTCGCGAGTCACGATCTTGGTGCGGACAGGGAGTTTGTTGGACGCAAGGCGCAAAGCTTCGCGTGCAACTGCTTCCGGAACGCCGCCGACTTCAAACATCACTTTTTCGCGTTTAACAACTGCGACCCAGCCGGATGGTGCACCTTTCCCGTTACCCATCCGGACGCCGACGCCCTTAGATGTGTAAGACTTTTGAGGGAAAATGCGGATCCAAACCTTCCCGCCACGTTTCATGTAACGCGTCATGGCAATACGAGCCGCTTCAATCTGACGGTTAGAGATCCAGTGTGATTCCAGGGCTTGTAGCCCGAATTCACCGAAGGAAACTTCCTTGCCGCCCTTGGCTGCGCCGCGCATCTTCCCACGGAATTCGCGACGGTGCTTTACACGCTTAGGTACTAACATGGATTATTTCCCTCCTTTCGCATTCTGACGATTTGGCTTGTCAGGCAAAACTTCACCGCGGTAGATCCAGGTCTTGATCCCGATCTGACCGTAAGTGGTCCGAGCTTCTTCCCATGCGTAGTCGATATCGGCCCGCAAGGTGTGCAAAGGCACGGTGCCTTCAGCATAGTGTTCACGACGCGCAATGTCGGCACCGTTCAAACGGCCGGCCGCCTGGGTCTTGATCCCCTTGGCACCAGCGCGCATGCTACGCTGCATGGCTTGCTTCATCGCGCGACGGAAAGCCACCCGTTGTTCAAGCTGCTGGGCGATGCTTTCGCCGACCAGCTTAGCGTCGAGATCAGGCTTCTTGATTTCCACGATGTTGATGTGGACTTTGCGGCCTGTCAGGTCGTTCAATTCCTTACGCAAGCTTTCAACTTGGACGCCACCTTTACCGATGACCATACCAGGTTTTGCGGTGTGGATGGAGATGTTCACGCGGTTTGCGGCCCGTTCGATCTCAATGGTCGAAACAGATGCGTCCGCGAGCTTCTTGTTGATGAATTTACGGATTTCAATGTCTTCGTGAAGGTAGCTTGCAAAGTCTTTTTCAGCGTACCATTTGGATTCCCAGTCACGGATGACGCCAACACGGAAACCGATTGGATTGATTTTCTGACCCACGCTTTATCCCTCCTTTGTTTCTTTCTCAGCGACCGTCACGGTGATGTGTGAGGTGCGCTTGTTGATTGGTGATGCAGAACCCTTAGCACGCGGACGGAACCGCTTCAAGGTTGGGCCTTCGTTAACGAACGCTTCCTTGACGTAAAGGTTTTGGGCATCTAAGTCAAAGTTATGTTCTGCGTTTGCAATGGCAGACTTCAGAACTTTTTCAATGATTGGAGAACCCGCGCGTGGCGTGAAGTCCAAGATTGCTAATGCTTCTGCGACTTCGCGGCCGCGGATCAAGTCGATTACCAGACGCGCTTTGCGAGCAGTAATCCGAACTGTTTTTGCCGTCGCTGTTGCAGACGTAATTTCTTCAGCCATGAATTATATGCTCCTTTCTTAGCGTGCTGCTGACTTTTTGTCGTCCTTGGCGTGACCCCGGAAGGTCCGTGTCGGAACGAATTCACCAAGCTTGTGGCCGACCATATCTTCAGAAATGAAAACTGGGACATGCTTGCGGCCATCGTATACGGCGATGGTGTAACCAATGAAACTAGGGAAAATGGTAGAACGACGAGACCATGTCTTGATGACGGTCTTCTTTTCGCTGTCAGCCTGAGCATCGATTTTCTTCATCAGATGAGCATCGGCGAAAGGTCCTTTTTTAAGACTGCGACCCATTGTGTGACCTCCTTTATACGGTGTAATTCAATGGTGAGTTTACTTGTTCTTACGGTGACGGACGATGAACTTCTCGGACTTAGCCTTGTGATCACGCGTCTTCTTACCCAAGGTCTTCTTACCCCATGGAGAAAGAGGTGATGGACGACCGATTGGGGCTTTACCTTCACCACCACCATGCGGGTGATCGTTAGGGTTCATAACTGACCCACGAACGGTTGAACGGAAGCCCAACCAGCGCTTGCGGCCAGCCTTACCAATGCTGATCAGTTCGTGTTGTTCATTGCCGACAGCACCAATCGTGGCGCGGTTGACCGAAAGGATCATGCGCACTTCACCGGAAGCCAGACGCACGGTGACGTATTTGCCATCGTCGTTTTTACCCAGCAATTGAGCAGAAGCACCGGCAGAGCGAGCCAGCTGGCCGCCTTTACCAGGCTTGAGTTCGATGTTGTGGATGGTGGTCCCATCAGGAATGTTCTTCAGTGGCATTGCATTGCCGGGCTTGATGTCGACGCTATCGCCAGAAACGATCTTGTCGCCAACGTTCAGACCCTTAGGTGCCAAGATGTAACTCTTAACCCCATCTTCATAGTGAAGCAGTGCAATGTTAGCCGTGCGGTTAGGATCGTATTCGATGGCCTTAACCGTTGCGACCACGCCATCTTTTTGACGCTTGAAGTCGATGGTGCGGTAGAACTGCTTGTGACCACCGCCGCGGTGACGCACAGTGATGTGACCTTGTGCATTACGGCCAGCAGTGTGGCTTTGACTTTCAAGGAGCGTCTTTTCCGGCTTGGTCTTGGTGATTTCAGCGAAATCCGAACCAGACATGTTCCGCCGGCCGTTTGACGTTGGTTTGTATTTAATAATGCCCACGCTTGTTTCCTCCTATCTGAAAATTTTGAAGCTAGTCTTCAAAAATCTTGATTTCGTTTGAATCAGCGGTCAAAGTAACGATGGCCTTCCGGCGCTTGCGGGTGTAGCCCACATAGTTACCTTGGCGCTTCTTTTTGCCGCGAACGTTGGCAATGTTGACCTTAGCGACCTTCACGTCGAAGATTTCCTCAACGGCGCGACGGACAGCGGTCTTTTCGGCATCACGAGCAACTTCGAAGGTGTACTTCTTGTTGTCCATGTCAGCCATTGATTGCTCGGTGACGATCGGGCGTAAAATGATGTCGCGTGCTGCTGCCATTATGCGAGCACCTCCTCAATCTTTTGAAGCGCAGATTGGGTCAAGATCAGCTTGTTGTAGTTCACAACATCCAATACGTTGATGCCATCTGCGACGATCGTCTTGACATTCGGCAGGTTGCGGGCAGCCAAAGCTGCGTTGTCATTGCCGTCTTCAAGGACGATCAAGGCCTTTTCTTCAACCTTCAAGGAAGCCAGCGCAGCTGCAAAGTCCTTGGTCTTAGGTTGGTCAAAGCTCAAAGCGTCGACCACAACTAATTCCTTGTCCAGCACTTTCTGAGAAAGTGCTGACTTGATTGCTAAGCGGCTAACCTTCTTGTTGATCCGGTAGCTGTAGGAACGAGGTGTTGGGCCAAAGACCACACCACCGCCGCGCCATTGTGGGCTACGGATGGAGCCTTGGCGGGCACGACCAGTACCCTTTTGGCGCCATGGCTTCTTACCGCCGCCAGAAACGGCGGAACGGTTCTTAACGGCGTGAGTACCTTGACGAAGGGAAGCGCGTTGCATCAGCACTGCGTCAAACACGGCGTTATCGTTGGGTTCGATTGCCCAGATTGCATCGTTCAGATCAACGGTGCCGTTTTCTGTGCCATCTTGCTTGAATAAAGTAACGTTTGCCATTAGTTAATGTCCTCCCTTCGTGTTATTTAGCCGCTGACTTAACAGCGGAACGAATTGTAACGAATGACTTGTTAGCCCCTGGGACATTGCCCTTGATCAAGATCACATTGTGGTCCAAATCGGTGGAGACAACAGTCAAGTTTTGCATCGTGCGCGTATGGTTACCCATCCGCCCAGGCAATTTCTTACCCTTGAAGACTTTGTTGATGATTGCCCCAAGAGAACCAGGACGACGGTGGTAACGAGAACCGTGAGCCATAGGACCACGGGACTGACCGTCCTTCTTGATGTTACCTTGGTAACCATGTCCTTTGGAAGTACCGGTGACGTCCACGATGTCGCCAGCTGCAAATTCGTCAGCAGAAACAGTCTTGCCAACTTCATAGTCACTAAGCGCTACATCACGGATTTCCTTAATGAAGCGCTTAGGGGTCGTGTCCGCCTTCTTGGCGTGACCGACGCTTGGCTTGTTGCTAAGTACTTCACGCTTGTCGCCGTAGCCCAGTTGAACTGCTTCGTAGCCGTCTGATTCAACGGTCTTAACTTGCAGGACAACGTTAGGGGTGACGTCGATCACGGTAACTGGGACCAGTTCGCCGTTTTCGGTGAAGACCTGCGTCATGCCAATTTTCTTACCTAAGATTCCTTTACGTGCCATGGGTACACCTCCAATTTCCTATAGATTATAATTTGATTTCAATGTCGACGCCGCTCGGCAAGTCGAGCTTCATCAAAGCGTCAACAGTTTTTGGGGTCGGGTTAACGATATCGATCAGGCGCTTGTGTGTGCGCATTTCGAACTGTTCCCGAGAATCCTTGTACTTATGCGGGGAACGCAGCACCGTGTAGATGGTCCGTTCCGTTGGCAGAGGGATCGGGCCAGAAATTGCAGCACCTGTGCGCTTTGCAGTTTCAACGATCTTATCTGCTGATTGATCTAGAATCCGGTGTTCGTAAGCCTTAAGCCGGATCCGAATCTTTTGTTTTGCCATTGTGTAACCTCCTTCGTCCATTATCAGTTAGTAGACTAGCTCCGTGAAAATTCCCGTCGCGCCCCCGTGGCAAAGCGGCCGGGCGTGTCGCAACCTCTCACATCCACGCTACCCTGACTCAGCTTGAGCCAGAAGTGCATAGTAACCCCTTCGGTTTACACAGCACTCTTGATAGTATACAAAAAAGCGCGGTTTAACACAAGACTTTTCGCCGGCTTTTTCAAAAAAACTGGCGCGGCAAAGATTGCTATAACGGCTTTTGCTCGCTCATCCCCGCACATTCACCTGCCTTGTTTTCATAGCAGGGGTATTGTCTTGACACCATGTGGGGAACCATCTACAGTTAACCTAAATCCCTAAGGAGGTTCATCATGGCAAAAGCCCTTTTGATTATCGACTACACCAATGATTTCGTGGCGGACAACGGCGCCTTAACTGCCGGCAAGCCTGCCCAACTCATTGAACCGCGCATTGTGGCGCTTGCCGACCAGTTCGCTGAGGCCGGCGATTTTGTCTATCTACCCACGGATGTGCATACCCCAGGTGACCCGTATCATCCCGAAACCAAGCTCTATCCGCCGCATAACGTGCGCGGCACTTGGGGCCGGGCACTCTATGGGACACTGGCTTCTTGGTACGCCGCGCATCAGGCTGATGCGAATGTGTCTTTATTCGATAAAACGCGCTATTCGAGCTTCGCTGGTACGCCGCTGGATTTGTGGCTGCGCGAACGCCAAGTCGATGACCTGCATCTGGTCGGGGTCTGCACCGATATCTGTGTGCTACACACCGCTGTCGACGCGTATAACCTCAATTATCCCCTCACCATCCACCAAGACGCCGTGGCCACCTTCACCCCAGGCGGCCAGGAATGGGCGCTCAATCATTTCAAAACTGTCCTCAATGCCACGTTAGCTTAGTGGCATCCCATCTACGCAAAAGTGGGCCTGATCAAGACAAACTGATCAGGCCCACTTTTTGAACGAGCAGACAAAAAAAGCCACGCACCAGGCGTGGCTTCCAGTAGCGAATTAAGCTTCGCCGCCGTTTTTCTTGATGATCTCGGCTTGGATGGACTTCGGCACTGCAGTGTAGTGATCGAAGGTCATCGTGAAGGTCCCACGGCCCTGGGTCGCGGAACGCAAGGTCGTCGCATAACCGAACATTTCGGCCAGCGGTACCTTAGCATTGACCAGCTGCGCATTACCGCGCTGTTCCATGCCTTCAACGTTCCCACGACGAGAGTTGATTTGACCCATGACATCGCCAAGGTATTCTTCTGGGGCAACCACTTCAACGTGCATGATTGGTTCGAGGATGACCGCACCGGCATCCTTAACCGCATTGCGCAACGCCAGGGAAGCCGCAACCTTAAAGGCCGCTTCAGAAGAATCGACTTCGTGGTAAGAACCATCGTAAAGCTTGGCTTTCACGTCGATCAATGGGTAGCCCGCAAGCACACCATTGGCCATCGCTTCTTTCAGGCCTTGTTCAACGGCTGGGATGTATTCACGTGGCACGACCCCACCGACAATGGCATCTTCGAATTCGAAGCCTTTACCTTCTTCGTTCGGGGTGAATTCAACCCAAACGTCACCATATTGCCCTTTACCACCTGACTGGCGAACAAAGCGCCCTTCAGCGGAAGCAGTCTTGGTGAAGGTTTCACGGTAAGCCACTTGAGGTTCACCAATCTTAGCGGCAACCTTAAATTCACGCTTCATCCGGTCAACCATGATATCCAAGTGCAATTCGCCCATGCCGGCAATCAAAGTTTCGCCAGTTTCAGGGTTGGTTTCAGCTTGGAAGGTTGGGTCTTCTTCAGACAGCTTCTGCAAAGCGATATCCAGCTTATCCTGGTCTTCCTTGGAGTCTGGCTCGATGGAAACCTGGATAACCGGTTCTGGCACTTCGAGGGATTCAAGAATCAATGGGTGGTTAACGGCCGTGAGAGAATCCCCGGTCGTGGTGTTCTTGAGCCCGATCGCCGCAGCGATATCACCAGAAAAGACTTCTGGGATTTCTTCACGGTGATTGGAGTGCATTTGCAGCAGACGACCGACACGTTCACGGTTGTCCTTGGAAGCGTTCAAGACATATGAACCGGCTTCCAAAGTCCCACTGTAAACCCGGATGTAGGTCAAACGACCAACGAAGGGGTCGGTAGCGATCTTGAAGGCCAACGCAGCGAAGTCCTGATCGTCGCCGGCGCGCAGTTCAACCGCTTCGCCAGTTTCTGGATCTTGGGCGTTGTATGGCTTAACGTCCAGTGGTGATGGCAAGTAGTCAACCACCGCATCCAGCAGCATCTGAACCCCTTTGTTCTTGAACGCAGAGCCAGCCAGCACTGGGAAGAATTCAAGGGCGATGGTCGCCTTACGGATGGCCGCCTTGATTTCATCGTTGCTGATTTCTTCGCCTTCAAGGTACTTGTCCATGATGCCGTCATCAACGTCAGCGACAGCTTCGATTAAGTCAGCCCGGGCTGCTTCGGCTTCTTCCTTGTAGTCGTCGGGAATGTCCACGACATCCCACTTCGTCCCCAAGTCATCTTCGTCGTACAAGTCGGCCTTCATTTCGATCAGGTCGATAATGCCTTCGAAGTTGTCTTCAGCGCCGATTGGCAGCTGAACCGCATGGGCGTTAGCGCCCAAACGATCATGCAGGGTCTTCACGGAGTACTTGAAGTCGGCCCCAATCTTATCCATTTTGTTAACAAAAACGATCCGCGGCACGCTGTAAGTGGATGCCTGACGCCAAACGTTTTCAGTCTGAGGTTCAACCCCGGACTGAGCATCTAAGACGGTGATGGCACCATCAAGGACACGCAAGGAACGTTCAACTTCCATAGTGAAGTCCACGTGCCCTGGGGTATCGATGATGTTAATCCGGTTGTCCTTCCAAAAGGCGGTCGTCGCAGCGGACGTGATGGTAATCCCACGTTCTTGTTCCTGCGCCATCCAGTCCATTTGGGAAGCCCCATCATGGGTTTCGCCGATCTTGTGGATTTTACCGGTGTAGTAAAGAATCCGCTCAGTCGTCGTGGTCTTACCAGCATCGATGTGGGCCATGATCCCGATGTTGCGGGTCCGGTCCAGCGGAAATTCACGCTTGTTGGCCATGTGAAAAAATAACTCCTCTCATTGTTGATCGATTATCTAAAAGTTTTAGGTAAAACAATTGGCTACTATATGCCAAGTGACGGATATAATAGCCAACCTTCTTACCAACGATAGTGTGCGAACGCACGGTTGGCATCTGCCATCTTGTGCGTATCTTCGCGCTTCTTCACAGCTGCACCAGTGTTGTTGGCAGCATCCATGATTTCACGAGCCAAGCGATCGTCCATCTTGTGTTCACCGCGTTGACGGGAATACTGAACGATCCAACGAAGGCCCAACGTCGTCCGCCGGTCTGGCCGGACTTCGATTGGCACTTGGTAGTTCGACCCACCGATCCGACGGGCCTTAACTTCGAGGACAGGCATAACGTTCTTCATGGCCTGTTCGAAGACTTCCAAAGGTTCGTTGCCGGTTTCCTTCTTGATGATGTCGAATGCATCATACAAAATGGTTTGAGCCTTACCGCGCTTACCATCAACCATCAGGTGGTTGATCAAGCGGGTAACCAGCTTAGAGTTGTAAACTGGATCAGGTAAAACATCGCGTTTTGAAACATTGCCTTTACGTGGCATGCTGATTGCCTCCTTATTCCTAAATACCGCACAAAGCGGGGATTATCTGACTACTTCTTAGGACGCTTTGTACCGTACTTGGAGCGGCTTTGCATCCGGCCGTCAACACCGGCGGTATCGAGGGTCCCACGGATGATGTGATAACGCACACCAGGTAAGTCCTTAACACGGCCCCCACGGATCAGAACAACCGAGTGTTCCTGCAAGTTGTGGCCGATCCCAGGGATATAAGCAGTGACTTCGATCAGGTTCGACAAGCGAACACGAGCGTACTTACGCAGAGCGGAGTTAGGCTTCTTTGGGGTCATGGTGCCGACACGAGTGGCAACCCCACGCTTTTGAGGAGCGGGATTGTTCGTCAGTGACTTCTTCTTACTGTTGTAACCGAAGTTCAAAGCAGGTGAGTCGGACTTCGTTACATTACTTTTACGACCTTGGCGTACCAATTGGTTAATGGTTGGCATTCTAAGGTTCCTCCTTCCTGATACTTGGGTAATTCATCTTCTAAGTCCACACATCCAGGCGGTTCTTTTTTGCGAATAAAAAATGGCCGGCCCGGCGGCGAAATGGTATTTCACCAGTTCGACGTCCGGGCAAACCCGAATTAACTGGAAAAAACAACCTTAAACAGTGTACTATCCGCCGCCCGCCTCTGTCAAGCGTCTTTCCGGCGTTTGCACCAGTATTTTCACGCCTTGGCGAAATCTGGTGATAGAGGTGATGGCATGTGGTTCATTCTATCATAGTTGCTGTAGCTGTGCTGGGGCTAATCAGCTTACGGCCGACCCACTGGCAGTTGCTTTACCAGCTGGGTTTAGTTGTGCTTGCAGTGTTCTTCGCCCGTTCCCAGCTGCTAGCGCTGGCGGGGCTGGCCTATTTTGCCTTGAGTGACTGGCAAACCCAAACGGTGCCGGCGCTGGGGTTTGACGGCTGGTGCTTGCTTGTCGCTTTAACCACCCCGGCGCATTGGCTGGTGGGACTTTGCTGGCTAGTCGCTTTGGCTGTCTTGAGCATTGGCACCCAGGGGCTAGGCAGCGCTGATGTGCTCGCGATTAGTGTACTGACTTTGGGCATGCCGGCGCTAATGAGTTTGGTGTTTGTGCTACTGGCTTGCGTGATTGGGTTGGGACACGGCTGGCTGTGGCCTGGCCCCATCCCCTTTCTGGTCGATCTGCAGCTGGCGTATTTGCTGATGGTGATTGTGAGTTAATGCACGCTGCTTTGGCTAAGCGCGGCCATCCTCCGCTGCCTGTTTTAGTTGCGCTCAGATCGGCAACGCTCGAGCGAGTAGCTAATCGCAGCCTGTTGTAGTTGCGTTGCGTTAAGCCAACGCCGGAGCAGCTAGCTACACATCAGGCATCGCCGCTTTCAGCGGTAATGCCTAATGCTAGGCTATCTGTCCGGCTAAGTACGGCTTACCTCCACAGCCTGAATCCAAAAAAGCCGGCTGGGCAAATGCCCAACCGGCTCCTTTTCATGCTTAGTCTTGCTTTGGTTCTGCGTTAGCGGCGTCTTCTTCCTTCATCTTCTTTTCAAGATCAGAGATGGAGTAGACGCTGTCGGAAACGGTGCCGACCGTCTTTGGTTCCATGTGACGGTAGGTGGCCATCCCAGTCCCAGCAGGAATGATCTTCCCGATGATGACATTTTCCTTCAAGCCGACCAGCGGATCGTTCTTCCCGCGGATGGAAGCATCCGTGAGGACCCGAGTGGTTTCCTGGAAGGAAGCGGCAGACAAGAAACTGTTGGTTTCCAGCGATGCCTTGGTGATCCCCAGCAGCACTGGGCGACCAGTAGCAGGAATCCCGCCGGCGATCAAAGTCTGCTGGTTGCGATCCTTGAAGTCCGCAATGTCCAGCAAGGTCCCTGGCAAAATGTCAGTGTCGCCTGGATCCATGACGCGGATCTTGCGCAGCATCTGCCGAACCATGACTTCGATATGCTTATCGCCGATTTCAACCCCCTGCATCCGGTAAACTTTCTGGACTTCCGCCAGCAGATAGTTTTCCGTGGTCAAGACGTCTTGCACCTTGATCAACTGCTTAGGATCAATTGAGCCGCCGGTCAAACGACCGCCGCGATCAACATGGTCGCCTTCAGCAACGGCAACAGATGATGCGTATGGCACGCTGTAAGTCCGGGTATCAGTTTGGCCTTCAACGGTGATTTCCCGGCTGTGTTCAGCTGGATTTTCATCGATGGCCGAAATCGTCCCGTCAACTTCACTGATTACCGCCAGCCCTTTAGGATTACGGGCTTCAAAGATTTCCTGAACACGAGGCAACCCTTGCGTGATATCTTCGCCGCCGGCAACACCGCCGGTATGGAAGTTACGCATGGTCAGCTGCGTACCAGGTTCGCCGATTGACTGCGCAGCCACGGTCCCAACGGCTTCGCCGACTTCAACCTGTTCGCCAGTGGCCAAGTTGCGGCCGTAGCACTTTTGGCAAACCCCATGACGGGTGTTGCAGGTGAAGATGGAGCGGATAGTGACAGTTTGAACGCCGGCATCAACGACAGCTTGTGCCTTGTCTTCGTCGATCATTTCGTTCTTCTTGACGATGACGTCACCGGTTTCAGGGTTAACGACTGACTTTTGCGCGTAACGGCCAACTAAGCGGTCGTACAGCGGTTCGATCATTTCGTTCCCTTCGCGAATGGCCGAAACGACCAAACCGCGATCGGTGCCACAGTCTTCTTCGCGGACAATGACGTCTTGCGCCACATCCACCAGCCGCCGAGTCAGGTAACCTGAATCGGCCGTCTTCAGGGCGGTATCGGTCATCCCTTTACGGGCCCCGTGAGTGGACATGAACATTTCCATAACGGACAAGCCTTCACGGAAGTTCGACAGCACTGGCACTTCCATCATCCCACCGTTTGGCGCCGCCATCAGGCCACGCATCCCGGCAAGCTGAGTAAAGTTTGAGATGTTACCACGCGCCCCAGAATCACTCATCATGGAGATTGGGTTATTCGGGTCAAAGGCGTCAATCAGCTTTTGCTGAATTTCGTCTTTGGCGTCATTCCAAATCGAGATGACCCGATCATGACGTTCCTGATCGGTAATCAACCCACGGCGGAACTGCTTGGACACAGTGGCCACCTTCTTGTGGGCCGCATCAACGATGGCTGGCTTTTCAGCCAGTTCAGGCACGTCGGCCACCCCAACGGTGATCCCAGAGTTCGTGGCCTGGGTGTAACCCAAGGTCTTCATGTCATCCAGCAGATCAGAGGTCCGCTGCACTTTGTACGTCTTGAAGACTTCAGCAATGATGTCAGACAAGAAGCCCTTCTTGAACGGTTCGTTAATTGGAGCGTCTTGCAGGTAAGCATGAATATCCTCACCTGGCTTCAGGAAGAAGCGGTCTGGCACGCCATTGACGATGTTGTCTTGCGTGGCCACATTCAGATATGGGAAATCTGCCGGCATGATCTGGTTGAAGATCACACGACCAACCGTGGTGACCATGATCTGGTGACGCTGGTCATCGGTGAATGGCTTTTCTGGCAGTGAGGAGACAGCCAAGCCGATGCGGCTGTGCAAATGAACATAACCATTTTGCAGGGCCATCAGCACTTCGCTGGCATCCTTGAAGATCATGCCTTCGCCTTCACGGCCTTTTTGTTCCATCGTCAAGTAGTAGTTACCCAAAACGATATCCTGAGAAGGCGTAACGATTGGCTTACCATCACGAGGCGCCAAGATGTGGTGCGCTGCCAGCATCAAAAGGCGGGCTTCAGCTTGGGCTTCGTCGGACAGTGGCACGTGAATCGCCATCTGGTCCCCGTCAAAGTCAGCGTTGTAAGCTTCACAAACCAGCGGGTGCAGGCGGATGGACTTACCATCAACCAACACGGGTTCGAAAGCCTGAATCCCTAAGCGGTGAAGCGTAGGGGCACGGTTCAGCAGCACTGGCCGTTCCTTGATGACATCTTCGAGCACATCCCAGATGTCTTCATCTTCACGGTCAATCTTGCGGCGGGCGTTCTTAATGTTGCTAGCCAGCCCACGCGCCACCAATTCATGCATGACAAATGGCTTGAACAATTCCAAAGCCATTGGCCGCGGCAAGCCACATTGATAGAACTTTAGGGTCGGCATAACGTCGATAACGGAACGACCGGAATAGTCAACCCGCTTACCCAGCAAGTTCTGACGGAACCGGCCCTGCTTCCCTTTGAGCATGTGGCTCAAAGACTTCAGCGGACGATTGCCTGGCCCGGTGACCGGACGGCCACGGCGGCCGTTGTCAATCAAAGCGTCAACGGCTTCCTGCAGCATCCGCTTTTCGTTTTGCACAATGATGCTTGGCGCATTGAGGTCAAGCAGGCGCTTCAACCGGTTGTTACGGTTGATGACACGGCGGTACAAATCGTTCAGGTCAGAAGTGGCAAACCGGCCACCTTCAAGCTGAACCATTGGTCGCAGATCCGGTGGGATGACAGGAATGGTATCCATGACCATCCAAGCCGGGTCGTTGCCAGAAACCAGGAAGGCATCCAAGATGTCCAACCGGCGAATGGCGCGTGTGCGCTTTTGACCTTGCGCGGACTTCAGGTCTTCCTTCAGCTCAGCGACTTCCTTGGCGAGGTCGACTTGCTGCAGCAATTCCTTAACCGCTTCGGCCCCCATTTTGGCATTGAAGCCCTGGCCATATTCGTCGCGCTTTTCACGGTATTCGCGTTCAGTCAGCAGTTGCTTCTTCTCCAAGGCGGTGTCGCCTGGGTCGATCACAACGTAGGAGGCGAAGTAGATCACTTCTTCGAGGGCGCGTGGTGACATGTCCAAAACCAGACCCATCCGGCTTGGAATGCCCTTGAAGTACCAGATATGAGAAACTGGTGCTGCCAATTCGATGTGGCCCATGCGTTCACGGCGGACCTTGGACCGGGTGACTTCAACGCCGCACCGGTCGCAAACGATGCCTTTATAGCGGATCCGTTTGTACTTCCCGCAGGCACATTCCCAGTCCTTGGTTGGCCCGAAGATGCGTTCGTCAAACAGCCCATCTCGCTCTGGCTTCAGCGTCCGGTAGTTGATCGTTTCGGGCTTTTTAACTTCCCCGTAGGACCAACTGCGAATTTTGTCAGGCGAGGCCAGGCCGATTTGCATGCTTTCAAATTTATTGACATCAATCAAAGGGCTAACCTCCTATTTGTTAGTATCGTCGGTCGAGTTAGCGTTCGTGGCAGCAGTGGCTGCTTCTTGCGCCTTCTTTTCTTCTTGCTGCTGGGCGAATTTCGCCAAGGCATCAACGGAAACAACGTCATCGTCGTCATCGTCCATGTCGCGCAGTTCGATTTCGTTCTTGTCTTGGTCGAGCACTTTCATGTCCAGACCCAAAGCTTGCAGTTCCTTGACCAACACGCGGAAGGATTCTGGCACGCCTGGTTGTGGAATCTGTTCGCCTTTGACAATGGCTTCGTAGGTCTTGACCCGGCCTACCACGTCATCAGACTTGTAGGTTAAGATTTCTTGCAAGGTGTAAGCCGCCCCATAAGCTTCAAGGGCCCAAACTTCCATTTCCCCGAAGCGCTGGCCACCGAACTGGGCTTTACCACCCAGTGGCTGCTGCGTAACCAAGGAGTAAGGTCCAATGGAACGAGCATGGATCTTGTCGTCCACCATGTGAGCCAGTTTCAGGTAGTACATGACACCGACGGAAACACGGTTTTCAAATGGCTCCCCAGTGCGGCCATCATAAAGCACGGACTTGCCGTCGCTGGCCATGCCGGCTTCTTTGATGGTAGCCCATAAGTCGTCATCATTGGCCCCGTCAAAGACTGGGGTGGCAATGTGAATACCCAGTTTGCGGGCCGCCATCCCCAAGTGCAATTCCAGCACCTGACCGATGTTCATACGTGATGGCACACCCATGGGTGACAGCAAAATGTCAACTGGGGTCCCATCAGGCAGGAATGGCATGTCTTCTTCAGGCACAACCACTGAAACGGTCCCTTTGTTCCCGTGACGACCAGACATCTTATCACCGACCTGAATCTTACGCTTCTGGGTGATGTAGACGCGGACCATCATGTTAACGCCTGGAGACAATTCGTCGCCAGCTTCACGCGTGAAGATCTTGACGTCTTGAATGATCCCGCCGCCGCCATGAGGAACCCGCAGTGAGGTGTCACGTACTTCACGCGCCTTTTCCCCGAAAATGGCATGCAGCAAACGCTCTTCAGCAGACAGCTCGGTGACCCCTTTAGGCGTGACCTTGCCGACCAAGATATCGCCATCGCGAACTTCCGCCCCGATGCGCACGATCCCGAATTCATCCAAGTCCTTCAATGCGTCTTCGCCGACGTTCGGGATTTCACGGGTGATTTCTTCCGGTCCGAGCTTGGTGTCACGCGCTTCGGATTCATATTCTTCAATATGAATCGAAGTGTAGGCATCATCACGCACCAGTTTTTCAGACAGCACAATCGCGTCTTCGTAGTTGTACATGTTCCAAGTCATGAAGGCGATGACTGGGTTTTGCCCCAAAGCTAGTTCGCCATTTTCCATGGCTGGGCCATCGGCAATGATTTCGTCTTCATCGACTTTATCGCCGATGCGCACAATCGGCCGTTGGTTGTAGTTCTTACCGGCGTTGGACCGGCGGAACTTCATCAGGGAATACTTGTCCACAGCGCCATCGTCGCGGCGAATGCGAATGGTCTTCGCATCCACATAGTCAACAGTTCCGGCATGTTCAGCCAAAACGGCAATCCCCGAGTCATGGGCAGCCTTGTATTCCATCCCGGTCCCAATCAGTGGGGCATGCGGGTTGATCAAAGGTACCGCCTGACGCTGCATGTTCGCACCCATGAGGGCCCGGTTGGAGTCGTCGTTTTCCAAGAACGGAATGCAAGCCGTTGCGACCGCAACTACCTGCTTAGGCGAAACGTCCATGTAGTCGATGTGTTCTGGCGTGGTTTCGATGTTGACATCCTTCGCCCGGGCCAAAATGGCTTCTTCAGCAAAGGAGCCATCATCGTTCAGCTTGGCGTTGGCCTGCGCGACAACATAGTTATCTTCTTCATCGGCCGTCAAATAGTCGATTTTGTTGGTGACTTTGTGGTCAGTCCAGGAAACACGGCGATATGGGGTTTCGATGAAACCATAAGGATTCACCACCGCGTAGGAAGCCAGACTGTTGATCAGCCCGATGTTCGGGCCTTCTGGGGTTTCAATGGGACACATCCGGCCGTAATGCGTGTAGTGCACGTCACGCACTTCATAACCAGCGCGGTCACGCGTCAAACCACCAGGCCCAAGGGCAGACAGGCGCCGCTTATGGGTCAATTCGCCAAGCGGGTTAGTCTGATCCATGAACTGTGACAGCTGGGAACTGCCGAAGAATTCCTTAATTGAAGCCACTACTGGCCGAATGTTAATCAATTGCTGTGGTGTGATGGTGGCGGTGTCTTGAATCGACATCCGTTCACGGACCACCCGTTCCATCCGGGACAAACCGATGCGGAACTGGTTTTGCAGCAATTCACCGACGGAACGAATGCGGCGGTTGCCCAAGTGGTCGATATCATCGGTGGCACCCAAGCCTTCTTGCAAGTTCAAGAAGTAGTTCATGGACGCAATGATGTCGGCTGGGGTCAAGTGCTTGGTCTTCTTGTCAATGTGGCCATTGCCAATCAACTTGATTTCTTTTTCTGGGTTGACCTGGGAGTAGACCTTGATCACTTGCACGGTCATCGGATCGGTTACAACACCTTGGTCAGAAGGCTGGAAGGTAACGGTCTTGAAATCGTCGCGGTCCAAAAAGCCGCCTAAGGTTTCCATGATGTGCCGGTCAATCTTGGTGCCTTTTTGCACGATGACTTCACCGGTATCAGGGTCAGCCAACGTTTCTGCCAGGGTCTGGCCCAACAGGCGAGTCTTCAAGCTCAGCTTCTTGTTGACCTTGTAGCGGCCAACATTCGCCATGTCATAGCGCTTTGGATCAAAGAACCGCGCGTACAGCAAAGAACGCGACGAATCAGCGGTCTTCGGTTCGCCAGGACGTAGCCGTTCGTAAATGTCCTTCAAAGATTCATCGGTGCGCGAGTCATCGGTGTTTTTGTGGACGTCTTTTTCCAGCGTCAACATCAAGGAATCGTTGTCGCCAAAAATGTCGAGGATGTCTTGGTCGGCGCCAAAGCCAAGCGCGCGCACCAGTTCGGTCATTGGAATCTTCCGGGTGCGGTCGATGCGGACATACGCCAAATCCTTGGCGTCGGTTTCGTATTCCAGCCAAGCGCCGCGGTTAGGAATCACCGTGGTGCCATAGGTCACACGGGAGTTCTTATCGGTTTCACTGTTGTAGTAAACCCCAGGCGAGCGGACCAGTTGGGAAACGATAACCCGTTCGGCCCCGTTGATGATAAAGGTCCCTTGCTTGGTCATCAGTGGGAAGTCACCAAAGAAGACGTCTTGCGACTTGATTTCACCAGTTTCGTGGTTGGTCAAACGCAACGTCACATGCAGCGGTGCGGAATAGTTGGCGTCATGCTGGCGCGCTTCCTCCACCGTGTACTTTGGTTCCAGCAGCTGATAATCAACGTATTCCAGCGACAGTTTCCCTTGGAAGTCTTCGATTGGCATAATGTCATCGAACATTTCCTTGAGCCCTTCGTCTAAGAACCATTGATAGGAATTGGTCTGAATCTCGATCAAGTTAGGCAGATCGAGTACTTCTTTAATGCGGGAATAGGAACGGCGAGTGCGATGCTTACCGTAATTCACTAAATGTCCTGCGTGTCCTGCCAAATTGTTCACCCCTCATTGGATTTTTCGGCCATCTTGATTGTAAAAAAAACGTAACGACGGTTAAATTAAAATTACAATCGGTGGTTGACGAACATTTTGAGCAAAAAAAAACGAAAAGTAGAAAGTCAAAATCCCTCTGCTACTTTTGCGTTTTTTTATGCGTTGCAACGGACAATAGATCGCCGCAACTGATGTCCTAACCGAAATGCAATTGCATTAACTATACTGCCGTGCAATTTAAATGTCAAGCGCTGCTAGGCGTGCACCGGCGCCTCTGGTTGGGCGGCCTTCTTCACATGGAAGGTCAGCTTGCCTTTGGTCGCCCCGATGGTGATGGTGTCGCCGGCGCCAGCTTGCCCGGTCAGCAGCAGTTCGCTGAGCTGATCTTCAACGTCCCGCTGCAGCGCCCGGCGAATTGGCCGCGCCCCGTATTCTGGATCAAACCCGGCTTTCGCCACAGCGTTGATGCCAGCCGGCGTAATCTTGACGGTGACGTCTTGATCACTCAGGCGGTGCAGCACCTGTTTGGCCATGATCTTCACGATTTCGTGCAGTTCTGGGGCGGTTAAGCTGTGGAAGACCACCGTTTCATCAATCCGGTTCAGGAACTCTGGCCGGAACGCCCGCTTGAGCTCTTCCAACATCCGACTTTGCATCGAAGCAAAGTCCTGGCTGGCAGCTTGGGCGCCGAACCCGACGCTCTTGTCATCGCGGAGTGCGGTGGCACCGATGTTCGAAGTCATAATCAAAATCGTGTTGCGAAAATCGACCCGGCGACCTTTGGAATCAGTCAGGAAGCCATCATCCAGCACCTGAAGCAAAATGTTGAAGACATCCGGATGCGCCTTTTCTACTTCATCCAGCAGCACCACAGAGTACGGCTTGTTACGAACCTTTTCTGTCAGCTGACCACCTTCATCGTAGCCCACATAACCTGGGGCCGCCCCAATCAGGCGGCTGGTGCTGTATTTCTCCATGTACTCCGACATGTCAACGCGAATCATCGCGTCTTCGGACCCAAACATGGCCTCAGCCAAGGCCTTCGCCAGCTCGGTTTTCCCGACCCCAGTAGGACCCAAGAACATGAAGGAGCCGATTGGCCGCGTAGGATCTTTCAACCCGCTGCGAGCCCGACGAATTGCGCGGGACACGGCAGAAACTGCCTCTTCCTGGCCCACGACGCGTTCATGAAGCACCTTTTCCAGGTTGACGAGCCGTTCGCTTTCCTTCTTTTGTAGTTGGGTGACCGGCACCCCAGTCCACTGCGAAACCACTGCCGCCACGTCTTCCGGTGTCACTTTGACATCGGTACGGACGCCATTTTCATTCACAGGTTCTGGAGACGCTTCAAGCTTAGCCCGGAGCTTTTGTTCCTTTTCACGAATAGTTGCGGCGGCTTCGAAGTCCTGATGCATGATGGCATCGTCTTTCGCTTGCACGGTTTCCCGCAACTGTTTTTGCAGCTTGTCGGCTTTGGTTGGCTTATCGGATTCATCCAGCCGCACCTTGGCCGCACTTTCGTCAATCAGGTCAATCGCCTTATCTGGCAAGAACCGGCTCGAAATATACCGGGAGGACAAGGTGACGGCTTCATGCAGCGCCTCATCGGTAATCGTTACGCCATGGTGCGCCTCATACCGCGGCCGCAAGCCACGCAGAATTTCTTCGGCCTCGGCCTGACTTGGCTCGTTGATTTGAATGGTGGCAAAGCGGCGTTCCAAAGCGGCATCCTTTTCGATGTACTTTTGATATTCATCCAGAGTCGTGGCCCCAATCAGCTGCAACTCGCCGCGCGCCAAAGCGGGCTTCAAGATGTTGCTGGCATCAATGGCGCCTTCTGCCCCACCGGCCCCAATTAAGGTGTGCAATTCATCGATAAAGAGGATGACATTACCATCAGCGTAAATTTCATCGATCACTTTTTTCAGGCGATCTTCGAATTCACCGCGGTATTTGGTCCCTGCCACCAAGGAGCCCATGTCCAAAGCCATGAGCCGCTTGTTTTGCATGTCGGCTGGTACTTGACCGGCGACGATTTTTTCGGCGAAACCTTCAGCAATGGCAGTTTTGCCCACCCCAGGTTCGCCAATCAACACCGGGTTATTCTTGGTGCGCCGAGCCAAAATCTGGATCAACCGGCGGACTTCCTTGTCCCGGCCCACCACAGGGTCCATTTTGTTTTCCCGGGCCAGCTGGGTCAAATCCCGGGCCAGGTTGTCCAGCGTCGGCGTGCCTTGGCTGGCCGGCTTGGCCTGCCGCTGGGCGCCGCTGCGATGCTTAGCCGCTGATTCGGTGATCCCCATTTTCTTGAGCACCAACTGCCGCACCTTGGCCAGACTCAGTTCCAGGTTTTGCAAAATGCGGGCCGCCAGAATGTCGTCTTCGCGCAGTAGCCCCAGCAAAATGTGCTCGGTGCCAATTTTCAGCGCGCCGAGCCGCTTGGCTTCGTCACCGGCAAAACTCAAAATCTCTTTGCCTTTTGGCGAGTATGGCAAATAACTATCGGCCGCCTGCCCCGCATCAACGGTGCCATAACCGGTAAAACGTTCGATTTCGTCATGAATGTCTTCTTCAGTAATGCCCAATTGCCGCAGCGTCTTGCCGGCGATGCCTTCTTGCTCGATCACCAGCGCCATCAGCAAGTGTTCTGTGCCCACAGCATGGTGATGGAAGTACTTCGCCTGCTCCTGCGCGATCAGTAACACGTTTTTTGCACTTGGGGTAAATAGGTTGTCCATAAGCACACTCCTTTGGCGGCCATTTGGCCAAAATGGGAAATCCCATCTAAGTTCTATCTTTCATACCGCAAACTGGCAAGAAAAGCAAGCAGCAATCGCGACCGCAGCTCGTCTTCGGCTTGGCGATCGCCTTGCTGCAAGGTGTGGTGGCTCAGCACTGTGAGCATCATATTACCTTCTTGGCGGTCGATCACATCAGCATCATACAGCTGCTGGATCAACACCTGCGCATCCCGCTCGCGGATGGCTGGTGGCATATTGGCCACCATCATCGCCAGCAAATCCTGGTCATCGCGCAAGTGCACTTTCAAAATGCGGATGTAGCCACCGCCGCCACGCTTGCTTTCCACGACATAACCGCGTTGCGGGGTAAAACGCGTTTTGATCACGTAGTTGATCTGTGATGGCACGCAATTGAACTGCTGAGCAATTTCTGCGCGACTGATTTCCACCTGGCGCGTTGACCCCAGCATGGCCTTCAAATAATGCTCGATCACGTCAGAAATATTCTGACCTTGCATTCGCCTCACCCCTTTGACTTTGACTAATCTTGACTTTTATTATACTGAATATCACCAGAATTACCAGCAGCCTAGCCAAGAGACGTTTTTCACATAGCGCTGCATTCAAATGAGAATCAAAAAAACTGACGTCAATGACGTCAGTTCGACGATCGGGAAAACAAGATTCGAACTTGCGACCCCTACGTCCCGAACGTAGTGCTCTACCAAGCTGAGCTACTTCCCGATGAAGCGGAAGACGGGATTCGAACCCGCGACCTCCACCATGGCAAGGTGGCGTTCTACCACTGAACTACTTCCGCATAGTTCCTCCGGTCACCCGGAATGCACCCAGTAGGAGTCGAACCTACAACCTTCTGATTCGTAGTCAGACACTCTATCCAATTGCGCTATGGGTGCAAAATATTCATGCCGAGAGTCGGGTTCGAACCGACACGGTAATCACTTACCGCAGGATTTTAAGTCCTGTGCGTCTACCAGTTTCGCCATCCCGGCGGCTCGCAAAAGCGGAAGACGGGATTCGAACCCGCGACCTCCACCATGGCAAGGTGGCGTTCTACCACTGAACTACTTCCGCATGAAACTGATATTACTGCCGACTAGAGGGTTCGAACCTCCGACCCCCTGTTTACAAGACAGGTGCTCTGCCAGCTGAGCTAAGTCGGCGTGATGCGGGTGAAGGGACTCGAACCCCCACGGTATAAACCACTAGAACCTAAATCTAGCGCGTCTGCCAGTTCCGCCACACCCGCAGATCAGAAACTAATGGAAAAAAGGAAAAAATGAGCCGTGACAGGCTCGAACTGTCGACCCTCTGATTAAAAGTCAGATGCTCTACCGACTGAGCTAACGGCTCAATGGAGGATACAGGGCTCGAACCTGTGACCCTCTGCTTGTAAGGCAGACGCTCTCCCAACTGAGCTAATCCTCCATGAAAAAGCGCGGCAGCTTCCTACCCTCGCAGGCAGTCACCCACCAACTACTCTCGGCGTAGAGAAGCTTAACTTCTGTGTTCGGCATGGGAACAGGTGTATCCTTCTCGCTATCGCCACCGCACTTCATA